>NZ_JALPKN010000090.1 GCF_023630195.1 Actinotalea sp. C106
TCCCCCGAGCAGGCCACCCCGCGCACCCCGCGCGACCCTGACACCTCGGTCGCCCCGCCCGTGGCTGCGGCCCAGCCCGCGACCGCGCCGTACGCCGAGATCCCCCAGGCGATCCTGGAGACGGAGGATCGTCCCGAGCCGGCCGTGCAGCGGCTGCGCGGCCCTGCTGCCCGCGTAGTGACCAACATGGAGGCGAGCCTCGAGGTCCCCACGGCGACCTCCGTGCGCGCGGTCCCGGCCAAGCTCATGGTCGACAACCGCATCGTGATGAACAACCACCTGGCGCGCACCCGCGGCGGCAAGGTGTCGTTCACCCACCTCATCGGCTACGCCGTCGTGGAGGCCCTGGCCGAGATCCCGGCCATGAACGCCGGCTACACCCTGCAGGACGGCAAGCCGGCCGTGGTCCAGCCCGGTGCGGTCAACTTCGGCCTGGCGATCGACCTGGCCAAGCCCGACGGCTCACGCCAGCTGCTCGTGCCGAGCATCAAGAGCGCCGACACGATGGACTTCGGTCAGTTCGTCGCCGCCTACGAGGACGTCGTCCGTCGTGCGCGGAACAGCAAGCTGACCGCCGACGACTTCGCCGGCACGACGATCACCCTGACGAACCCGGGCACGATCGGCACCGTCCACTCGGTGCCTCGGCTCATGGCAGGCCAGGGGACGATCGTCGGGGTCGGTGCGATGGACTACCCCGCCGAGTTCCAGGGCGCCTCCGACGAGCAGCTGGCCCGCCTCGGCATCTCCAAGGTCTTGACCCTCACCTCGACCTACGACCACCGGATCATCCAGGGAGCGCAGTCCGGGGACTTCCTGCGGCTGGTGAGCGCGAAGCTCCTCGGCGACGGCGGGTTCTACGACCGCGCGTTCACGGCGATGCGGATCCCCTACGAGCCCGTGCGCTGGGTCCGGGACAACACCGTCGACGCCGACACCGAGCAGGCCAAGCCCGCCCGGATCGCCGAGCTGATCCACTCCTACCGGTCGCGTGGCCACCTCATGGCCGAGACGGACCCGCTGGCCTACCGGCAGCGGACCCACCCCGACCTCGACATCCAGAACCACGGCCTGACGCTCTGGGACCTCGACCGCGTCTTCCCGACGGCCGGGTTCACGGGCAAGCCCAAGGCGAAGCTGCGCGAGATCCTCGGACTGCTCCGGGACTCCTACTGCCGGACCATCGGCTTCGAGTACATGCACCTGCAGGACCCGCGCCAGCGCCGGTGGCTCCAGGAGCGGCTCGAGTCGGGGTACGCCAGGACGCCACGCGAGGACCAGCTCCGGATCCTGCGCCGGCTCAACGCAGCCGAGGCCTTCGAGACCTTCCTGCAGACGAAGTTCGTCGGGCAGAAGCGCTTCTCCCTCGAGGGGGGCGAGTCCCTGATCCCCCTGCTCGACGCCGTCCTGTCCAAGGCCGCCGAGGGCGGGCTCGACGAGGTCTGCATCGGCATGTCGCACCGCGGTCGGCTCAACGTGCTCGCCAACCTGGCAGGCAAGAGCTACGCGCAGATCTTCGCCGAGTTCGAGGGCAACCAGGACCCCCGGAGCGTGCAGGGCTCGGGCGACGTGAAGTACCACCTCGGCACCGAGGGGACCTTCACCGCCGAGTCCGGGGCGACCACGGCCGTCTACCTCGCGGCCAACCCCTCGCACCTCGAGGCCGTCGACCCCGTGCTCGAGGGCATCGTCCGCGCCAAGCAGGACCGGATCGACCTGGGCGGGGACGGCTTCTCGGTGCTGCCGATCCTCATCCACGGGGATGCGGCCTTCGCGGGCCAGGGGGTCGTCGTCGAGACGCTCAACCTCGCCCAGCTCCGTGGTTACCGCACCGGCGGCACGGTCCACGTCATCGTCAACAACCAGGTGGGCTTCACGACCGGGCCCTCCTCGTCCCGCTCGACGCACTACTGCACCGACGTGGCCAAGGGGCTCCAGGTGCCGATCTTCCACGTCAACGGCGACGACCCCGAGGCCTGCGTCCGGGTCGCCGAGCTCGCCTTCGAGTACCGCGAGCAGTTCGACCGCGACGTCATCATCGACGTGATCTGCTACCGGCGCCGGGGCCACAACGAGGGGGACGACCCCTCGATGACCCAGCCGCTGATGTACAACCTCATCGAGGGCAAGCGCTCGGCACGCAAGCTCTACACCGAGGCCCTCGTGAGCCGTGGCGACATCACCGTCGACGAGGCCTCGCAGGTGCTGCAGGACTACCAGAGCAGGCTCGAGCACGTCTTCACCGAGACGCGCGACGGCGGCTACACCCCGCCTCCCTCGAGCGAGCCGATCGCCGGGCTCGAGAAGCCTGAGTCCCAGCTCGAGGACGCCGGGATCATGGTCGGCTGGAGGACCGCGGTCGACCCGGAGGTGCTGCACCGCATCGGACGGGCGCACGTCCGCCCGCCGTCGGGGTTCACCGTGCACCCCAAGCTCGGCCAGCTGCTCACCAAGCGCGAGCAGATGTCCCGCGAAGGGGGCATCGACTGGGGCTTCGGCGAGCTCCTGGCCTTCGGCTCCCTGCTGCTCGAGGGCACCCCGGTGCGCCTCGCCGGCCAGGACTCGCGTCGCGGAACCTTCGTCCAGCGCCACGCGGTGCTCCACGACCGCGAGTCCGGGTCCGAGTGGACCCCGCTGCTCTACCTCTCGAGCGACCAGGCCAAGTTCTGGGTCTACGACTCCTCCCTCTCGGAGTTCGCCGCGATGGGCTTCGAGTACGGCTACTCGGTCGAGCGCCCCGACGCCCTGGTGCTCTGGGAGGCCCAGTTCGGCGACTTCGTCAACGGTGCGCAGACGATCATCGACGAGTTCGTCTCCTCGGCCGAGCAGAAGTGGGGCCAGCGCTCCTCGGTGGTCCTCCTGCTCCCGCACGGCTTCGAGGGGCAGGGCCCGGACCACTCCTCGGCCCGGATCGAGCGCTTCCTGCAGCTCTGCGCCGAGGAGAACATGACCGTCGCGGCGCCGAGCACCCCCGCCTCGTACTTCCACCTGCTGCGTCGACAGGCCTACGACCGCCCGCGTCGCCCGTTGGTGGTCGCGACCCCGAAGTCGATGCTGCGGCTCAAGGCCGCCGCCTCGCCGGTCGAGGAGTTCACCTCGGGCACCTTCGAGCCGGTCTTGTCCGACCCGTACCTGCCCGACCCTGCCTCGGCCGATCGCGTGCTCCTGTGCTCGGGCAAGGTCTACTACGACCTCCTGGCACACCGCACCAAGGTGGGCGACGACCGGACGGCGATCGTGCGCGTCGAGCAGCTCTACCCGCTCGAGGCCGACGACCTCGCACGGGCCCTCGCGCCGCACGGCGAGGCCGAGCTCGTCTGGGTCCAGGAGGAGCCCGCCAACCAGGGGGGCTGGACCTTCGTGGCGCACCACCTGCCCGAGGCCCTCGGGCGCGAGCTCCGTCGCGTCTCGCGGACGGCCTCCGCCTCTCCTGCCGCAGGCTCGAGCAAGATCCACGCGGCCGAGCAGAAGAGCATCGTCGAGGAGGCCTTCGCCCGCTGAGTCCTCGCACGTCGGCGAGTGCCGCAGCGATCCGTCGGTCGACCTCGACCCGCGCGTCGGAGGGCCCTGCGGCCCCCCGGTCGGCGAGACTGTCCCCACCGGACGACCGAGGAGGACTGGTGGGTGACCGCGCGCTGCGCATCTGCGTGATCGGCGACGAGCTCGTGGCAGGGACGGGCGACCCCAAGGGCCTCGGCTGGGTCGGCCGCGTCGCCGCGCGGACCCCCGCCGACCCCCTCCCCCTCATCATGACCCTCGCGGTGCCCGGGGAGACGACCACCGCCCTGAGCTCACGCTGGGAGTCCGAGACCGCGCTGCGGCTGGGCCCGACCCCGCCCGAGGGCGGCAACCACCTCGTGGTGGCCCTGGGACGGGCAGACCTGGCGGCCGGGATCTCCCTGGCGCGGAGCCGGCTCAACCTCGCCAACATCCTCGACGTCGCCGACCAGCGTCGCCTGTCGACCTTCGTCGTCGGCCCACCCCCCACCGCGCACGAGGACCCCGAGCGTCAGGCCGAGCTCTCTGCGGCCTTCGCCGACGTCACCCGGCGGCGGCGGGTGCCCTACGTCGAGACCTGCGCACCCCTGGCCCAGCACGAGCAGTGGCTCGCGGACCTCGCCGCCGGGGACGGGAGCACCCCCGGACAGGCGGGCTACGGCCTCATGGCCTGGCTGGTCCTGCACAGCGGCTGGCACCACGCCCTCGGTCTGCCCGAGGACGCCGCCTGACGCTCTGCTCGCCTCCGGGCACGGGGGACGACGTCGCGTGTCAGTGCATGATCCCCGCGGCGCGCAGCTCGACGGTGAGGTCCTGCGGGTTGCTCGCCACGGTGCAGGCCTCCTCGTACGTGACGACCCCGTCCCCGATCAGCGTGAACAGGTGCTGGTCGAAGGTCTGCATCTTGTAGTACTCGCCCTCGGCGATGAGGTCCCGCAGCGGCGGGGCGTTGTACGGGTCGACGATCGCCTCGGCGGTGCGCCCGGTGTTCACCAGCACCTCGATGACCGCGGCCCGCCCCGAGCCGTCCGCCTTGCGGACCAGTCGCTGGGACACCACGCCGCGCAGGGCCTGGGCGAGGGCGCTGCGGACCTGCTTCTGCTCGTGCGGCGGGAAGAAGTCGACGATGCGGTTGATCGTCTCCTGCGCGTCGATGGTGTGCAGGGTCGACATCACCAGGTGGCCGGTCTCGGCCGCCGAGAGGGCCGCGCGGACCGTCTCGATGTCACGCATCTCCCCGACCAGGATCACGTCGGGGTCCTGACGCATGGCCGCACGCAGCGCGACCGTGAAGTCGGCGGTGTCGTGGCGCACCTCGCGCTGGGAGACGATGGCCTTCTTGTCGTGGTGCAGGATCTCGATGGGGTCCTCGATGGTGACGATGTTCACCTCGCGGTAGGTGTTGACCAGGTCGACCATCGACGCGAGGGTCGTGGTCTTCCCCGAGCCGGTGGGGCCCGTGACCAGCACGAGCCCGCGCGGCTCGAGGGCGAGCTGACCGACGACCTCGGGAAGCCCGAGCTCCTCGAGGGAGGTCGCGCCGACAGCGACCCGACGGAAGACCAGACCCTGGGTCCCCCGGGCCTGGTAGGCGTTCACGCGGAACCGCCCGACACCGCTCAACGAGTACGCGAAGTCCGCCTCGTGCGTCCGCTCGAACTCCTCGGCCAGCGGGGCGGGCAGCACCTGCTCGACCATGTGGAGGGTGTCCTCGGGCCCCAGGTCGGGGACCTGCAACCGCCGCAACCTCCCGTCGACCCGCAGGCGCGGGGCCGAGCCGACCTTGCAGTGCAGGTCCGAGCCGCCGCTGCTGGCGAGGGCGTGCAGGAGGGGGATCACGGACTGGGGTGCGTCGCTCACCCTGTGATGATCGGGCGCCAGGGGTGCGGACTTGAGCCTCGAGGACGAACCCGCACCGTCGGTGTGGGACCATGGGTGCTGCTGATCGGCCGATCGGTCTGTCTGAAGGAGTCACCCATGAGCAAGCGCGGTCGCAAGCGTCGCTCCCGCAAGGGCAGCGCCGCCAACCACGGCAAGCGTCCCAACGCCTGAGAGACGGCGTCGGGCCGGAGCGGTGGATCCCTCGGGGTCCGCCGCTCCTGTCATGTCCGAGGACGTCCCGCTCGGATCCACGACGGCGCGATCACCACGGATGACAGCTCCGTTCCCGCAGGTCAGCCGCGTTCGTCGACCTGGATCTGCAGGACGGTGAGCTGCTGCCGGATCCGCAGGTGGAGCTCGGCCGGTGCCGCCTCGTGGCAGGACCGGCGCACGAGCTTCTTGAGGTGGTCCTCGACGTCGTACTCGCTCAAGCACGGCTCGCAGTCGGCGAGGTGCTGACGGATCCGGTCGCCATCGAGCTCGTCGATCTCGGCGTCGAGGAAGTCGAAGAGCCGCGACAGCGCCTCGGAGCAGTCCACCGGACCGTGCCCACCCTCGGGTGGGCGCTGCTCGCCCTGGCTCATGACGAGCTCCCCTCGGCCGAGGTGCTCGGGACCATGCCCCGGTCGCGGGCGTAGTCCGTGAGCAGCTCGCGCAGCTGGCGCCTGCCGCGGTGCAGCCGGGACATCACGGTGCCGATCGGTGTGCCCATGATCTCGGCGATCTCCTTGTAGGCGAACCCCTCGACGTCGGCGAGGTAGACGGCGAGGCGGAAGTCCTCGCCGATGGCCTGGAGGGCCTCCTTGACGTCGCTGTCCGGCAGGTTGTCCAGGGCCTCGGTCTCGGCCGAGCGCAACCCGGTCGAGGTGTGCGAGGCCGCGCGCGCGATCTGCCAGTCCTCGACGTCCTCGGCCCCCGACTGGAGGGGCTCGCGCTGCTTCTTGCGGTACGTGTTGATGAAGGTGTTCGTCAGGATCCGGTAGAGCCATGCCTTGAGGTTGGTGCCGGGCCGGTACTGGTGGAAGGCGGCGAACGCCTTGGCGAAGGTCTCCTGGACGAGGTCCTCGGCGTCCGTGGGGTTGCGCGTCATCCGCAGGGCGGCCGAGTACAGCTGGTCGACGTAGACCAGTGCCTCGTTCTCGAACCGGGCCGTGCGTGCGGCGTCGTCCTCCGCGTCGGGGGCCCGGTGGGTCTCGGAGCTCATCAGGGGTGAGCCTAGCCGTCCCTCGGCGGCGAGGTCGGGGTAGCCGACCAACGGCCACCGCGCAGGACTGTGCGAGGTCACGACGAGCGAAGTCATGAGAGAAGAACGCACCGGGACCGGGCAGACATTCCCGACCTCTCCTCCGCGCCGGGGTGCCCGCGGGGCACGGAGGCGTTAGCGTGCGGTGAAGACCGCCGTGACCCGCGACACAAGGAGTTCACCGATGCTCGTCCGTCGGATCGCCCGCCCACTGTTCGCGGCGGTGTTCGTCGCCGAGGGCCTCGACGCGGTGCGCCGCCCGCAGGCCCACGTCGACCGTACCGAGGCTGCCTGGCAGCGGCTCGAGAAGCGCACGGACCTGCCCCCCTCTCCCCCGACGGCGCGCCTGCGGACCTTCGTCCGGGCGCACGGCGCGGCGATGACCCTCGCGGGCGCCATGCTCGCCCTGGGCAAGGCGCCCCGATTCGCCGCCCTGACCCTGGCGGTGCTGACCCTGCCCGCCGCCGCGGTCAACCAGCCCTTCACCTCGCCCAAGGCGGGCCATGGCGACGGGCCCGGTGAGAACCTGCAGCGTCGGGTCCTTCGTGAGCGGTTCGTGCGGAACCTGTCCATGGTCGGCGGCGCGCTGATCGCCGCGATCGACACCGAAGGCCGGCCCGGTCTCACCTGGCGCGTCCAGCACGCCCGGGTCGACCACGCGGCCCACGACGCCCGCAAGGCCGTCGCCTCCACCGTGAAGGACGCCCGCAAGGCCATCTCCTGAGCGCGCGCCGCGTCGCCCGGCGCCGCCTCGGTAGCCTCGTGGCATGACGGCGAACCACCTCGACTCCCCCTGGCCGGCCCCGACGGGGAGCGCACCGCTCGACGCGGTGGTCGAGGTCCCCGGCTCGAAGTCCCTGACCAACCGCTACCTGGTCCTCGCGGCCCTCGCCGAGGGCCCAGGTCTGCTGCGTGGGGCCCTCTCCTCGCGGGACACGCTGCACATGGCCCGGGCCCTCGAGAGCCTCGGCGCCGGCGTGGTCCAGGACGGCAGCGAGTGGGCCGTCGAGCCGATGCCGGCCGACGCCGACCTCCCCCGCGGCGAGGGCCCCGTCGAGGTCGACTGCGGCCTGGCCGGCACCGTCATGCGCTTCCTGCCCGCCGTCGCGGCCCTGACCCGGAGGTCCGTGCACTTCGACGGTGGTCCCACCGCGCGGGTCAGGCCCATGGGGCCGGTGCTGGACGCCGTCCGGGCCCTCGGTGCTCGCGTCGACGACGGCGGCCGCGGCACGCTGCCCTTCACGGTGACCGGCCCGAGCAGGGTGCGAGGCGGGCACGTCGACGTCGACGCGAGCGTCTCCTCGCAGTTCGTCTCCGGGCTGCTGCTGGCGGGGGCGCGATTCGACCAGGGGCTGCTGCTGCGGCACACGGGCCCGACCCTGCCGAGCGTGCCGCACATCGAGATGACCGTCGCGGTGCTGCGCGCGGCAGGCGTGGAGGTCGACGACAGCCGCCCCTACATCTGGCAGGTGACCCCGGGACCGATCGCGGCCCGCGAGGTGCGGGTCGAGCCCGACCTCTCCAACGCCGCCCCCTTCCTGTGCGCAGCGCTCGTGCTGGGCGGCTCGGTCAGCGTCCCGGGCTGGCCGACCCGCACCACCCAGCCCGGCGGCCTGCTGCCCGAGCTCCTCACCGCGATGGGCGGGACGGCGCGCCTCGCGGACGGGGTGCTCACCATGACCGGCACCGGCGAGGTCCGAGGCATCGACGTCGACCTCCACGAGGCGGGTGAGGTCGCACCGACCATCGCGGCCCTGGCCGTCCTGGCCGACTCCCCGACGAGGCTGCGCGGCATCGCGCACATCCGCGGTCACGAGACGGACCGGCTGGCTGCCCTCGCGACCGAGATCACCCGTGTCGGCGGGCAGGCCGAGCAGACCTCCGACGGGCTGGTCATCACGCCCCGACCGCTGCACGGTGCCCGCATCGAGACCTACCACGACCACCGGATGGCCACCGCGGCGGCCCTCATCGGCCTCAAGGTCCCGGGCGTCGAGGTCGCCGACGTCGGCACGACCGCCAAGACGCTCCCGGACTTCGTCGGGATGTGGACCGCGATGCTGGGCGGCACGACCTCCGGACCGCGATGACCGGACGACGGTACGACGAGAGCGACGTCCGGAGCCGACCGAACCCCCGTGGCTCGCGGCCCCGGACCAAGCAGCGCCCCGAGCACGCCGAGGCCCAGCCCGCCCTGATCACGCAGGTCGACCGAGGGCGCTACACCCTGCTCGTGCTCCCCGAGACACCGCAGGAGCAGGTGATCGTCGCCATGAAGGCCCGCGAGCTGGGGCGCGAGCGACTGGTCTGCGGGGACCGCGTGGAGGTGGTCGGCGACACGACCGGACGGCCCGGGTCCCTCGCCCGGATCGTGCGGCTGACCGAGCGCCGGACCCTGCTCCGACGCACGGCTGACGACACCGACCCGGTCGAGCGGGTGATCGTCGCGAACGCTGACCAGCTCGTGATCGTCACAGCCCTGGCCGACCCCGAGCCCCGCACCCGCATGATCGACCGCTGCGTGGTGGCGGCCTACGACGCCGGCATGTCGGCTCTGCTGTGCCTGACCAAGGCCGACCTCGCCGACCCGGCCGAGCTCGTGGCGATGTACCAGCCGATCGGCGTCGAGGTGGTCGTGACCTCGCGGGCCGAGGGAGTGGGCGAGGTGCTCGGTCTCGACGAGGTGCGCTCCCACCTGGTCGGCCGTACCTCGGTGCTGGTGGGCCACTCCGGGGTCGGGAAGTCGACCCTGGTCAACGCCCTGGTCCCGCGGGCCGAGCGCGCGACGGGGGTCGTCAACCTCGTGACGGGCCGGGGACGGCACACCTCCTCCTCGGCGGTGGCCCTCCGGCTGCCCGCGCACGACGGCTGGGTGATCGACACCCCCGGGGTGAGGTCCTTCGGGCTGGCCCACGTCCAGGTCGACAGCCTGCTCGCCGCCTTCGGGGACCTTGCCGAGGTGGCCGATCGCGAGTGCCCCCGCGGGTGCACCCACGCTGCTGACGCGCCGGACTGCGCCTTGGACGCGTGGGTCCTGCAGGGTGAGGACCCGACGACGACGGCGGCCCGTGAGGCCCGGGTGGACTCGATGAGACGCCTCCTGACCGCCCGGAACGGCGCCGACACCCCCTGAGCGGCGCCGTCGCACGCGGGGCCCGGACGATACGGTGCAGGCATGTCCTTGCGCTCCGGCTACGACGACGACCTACGGCTCGCCCACGTCATCGCCGATCAGGTCGACTCGATGACCATGTCCCGCTTCCGGGCGCAGGACCTGCACGTCGACACCAAGCCCGACACGACGCCCGTCACCGACGCCGACCGCAAGGCCGAGGAGATCGTGCGATCGCAGCTCGGCCGGACCCGGCCGCGGGACGCGGTGCTGGGTGAGGAGCTGCCCGACACGGGGCACGGCCCTCGTCAGTGGGTGGTCGACCCGATCGACGGGACCAAGAACTTCGTGCGCGGGGTCCCGGTGTGGGCCACCCTCATCGCCCTGATCGACGAGGGGCAGCCGGTCCTGGGTGTGGTGAGCGCCCCTGCCCTCGGGCGACGCTGGTGGGCAGCCTCGGGCTCCGGCGCGTGGTCGGGCCGCTCGTTGGCCGCCGCGACGCGCCTGCAGGTCTCGCAGGTGAGCAGGCTCGAGGACGCCTCGCTGTCCTACTCGAGCCTGAGCGGATGGGAGGAGGACGGACGGCTCGAGGGCTTCCTCGACCTCACGCGCAGCGTGTGGCGGACCCGCGGGTACGGGGACTTCTGGTCCTACATGCTCGTCGCCGAGGGGGCCGTGGACATCGCTGCCGAGCCCGAGCTCGCCCTGCACGACATGGCCGCCCTGGTGCCCGTCGTCACCGAGGCCGGAGGCCGGTTCACCTCGATCACGGGGGTGCCGGGCCCCTTCAGCGGTTCGGCACTGGTGACCAACGGGCGTCTGCACGACCAGGTCCTTGCGCTGATCGACCCCTTCGGCGAGGCCTAGCAGCGCCGACCGGCTACCGCGGGGACGGCCCTGCGAGGCCGGCCAACTCGCTCACGTCGTACCAGAGCAGGTCACGCTCGGCGAGCGTGTCGATCGCTGCCTCGTCCTCCGCGAGCGCGGCCTCGACCTCGGGCCCGGCCGCCGCCTCGTCGACGTGGGCGCAGGCCACGGCCTCCCAGGCCACGGCGGCCGTCAGCCGGACGAGGCTCGGGGCGTGCTCCTCGCCCGCCGGCACGGGCTCGACATCGGACTCGGGGACGTCTGCCGCGACGACCAGGCGGCGGCGCGGTGCGGCCGTGTCCTCGGCGAGCAGGTCGAGGCTGTCGTCGGCGGCGAGGAGCTGGGCGGCGTACTCGAGGCCTTCGTCGTCCTCGTCGGGCAGGGCGGCCCGCAGGGCCGGGGTCACCGCGTGGGCCAGCCGGGGCGCGAGCGTCGCGGCGCGCAGCTCGGTCACGGTCGAGGGCAGGTAGATGCGCACGTGATCAGTGTGCCCCGGCGGGGGTGTGCCGGGCGAGCACCACGCGGGCGAGGTCGGCCATCGCTCGTCGCACCGGCGAGGCCGGGGCGTGCTCGACGAGGGTCTGCGCGGCGAGCAGGGCCCCGTCGCAGACCACGGTGTCCTCCGGGACGAGATGCGCCTCGGCGACCCCGGCATACCGCCGCAGGGCGCCGCGCACCGCCTCGGCCGGCTGGGGGCCGCTGGCGGAGGCGCGCAACCGGTT
>NZ_JALPKN010000091.1 GCF_023630195.1 Actinotalea sp. C106
GACCCTCGCGACCGCGGACGACGGCGGCGCGGTGAACCTGTGGCAGGCGGACCAACGGTCGGCGGCCCTACGCCACGTCGACCACGCGGCCCGACGCGCCGCCGCGGCCGCGACCCTGGGGCAGCCGCGGCTCGGTCAGCCCGAGGATCAGCCCAGGACGGTGCGGTAGACCTCGAGGGTCCGCTCGCCGATCGCACCCCAGGAGAAGTGGTCCTCGACTCGGCGGCGTGCCGCGACCCCCATGGTGCGAGCCCTCTCGGGGTCCTGGGCCAGGCTGGTGAGGGTCCGCGCGAGGTCGGCGACGAACCGCTCCGGGTCGACCGGGGTGCCCGTGCCGTCCTGCACCTGCTCGATGGGGACGAGCAGGCCGGTCGTGCCGTCGTCGACCACCTCGGGGATGCCCCCGGTCGCCGTGCCGACCACCGGCAGGCCGCAGGCCATGGCCTCCAGGTTCACGATGCCGAGCGGCTCGTAGACCGAGGGGCACGCGAAGACCGTGCCGGCCGAGAGCACCGCGACGAGGTCCGGGCGGGAGAGCATCTCGCCGATCCACACCACGCCGTCGCGCTGCGCGCGGAGGTCCGCGACGAGCCCGCTGACCTCGGCGGCGATCTCCGGGGTGTCAGGCGCGCCGGCGACCAGGACCAGCTGGACCTCGGGAGGCAGGGCCTCGGCCGCGCGCAGCAGGTACGGCAGACCCTTCTGCCGGGTGATGCGCCCCACGAAGACCACCGATGGGCGGTCGGGGTCGATGCCGTGGGACCGCACGACCTGGTCGGCGGCGGAGATCGCCTCGGGCCCCTCAGGACGGCGCCACCCGTCGAGGTCGATGCCGTTGTGCACCACGTGGACCTTCGCAGGGTCGATCTGCGGGTAGCAGCGCAGGATGTCCGCGCGCATACCGGCACTCACCGCGATCACGCCGGCGGCGCCCTCGTAGGCCGTCTTCTCGGCCCAGCCCGAGAGCGCGTAGCCACCACCCAGCTGCTCGGCCTTCCAGGGCCGCAGGGGCTCGAGGCTGTGCGCGCTGACCACGTGCGGCACCCCGTGCAGGAGCCCCGCGACGTGGCCGGCGAGGTTCGCGTACCAGGTGTGGGAGTGGACCAGGTCGGCACCCTCGACGTCGGCCGCCATGAGCAGGTCCACCCCGAGGGTCGCCAGCGCGGGGTTCTTGCCCTCGAGGCCGGCGGGAACGGCGTACCCGTCGACCCCCTCCTCCTCACGCGGCCCGTCGAAGCAGCGCACCCGCACGTCGACCAGCCCGCGCAGCACTGCGCTCAGCTCGGCCACGTGGACCCCGGCGCCGCCGTAGACGTGAGGCGGGTACTCCCTGGTCAGCAGATCTACTCGCACCAGCGACACGCTAGCGCCCCGCGGGCCTCCCGTCTGGCTCAGCGGGCCCCGCAGCCCTAGGGTCGACCCATGGGAGCCCCTCGAGTCCTGGCCATCGTCCTCGCCGGCGGCGAGGGGAAGCGGCTGATGCCGCTCACGCAGGACCGCGCCAAGCCCGCGGTGCCGTTCGGCGGCATGTACCGGCTGGTGGACTTCGCGCTGTCGAACCTCGTGAACTCCAAGTACCTGCAGATCGTGGTCCTCACGCAGTACAAGTCCCACAGCCTGGACCGTCACGTGGCCAAGACGTGGCGCATGTCCCCGCTGCTGGGCAACTACGTGGCCCCGGTCCCCGCCCAGCAGCGGGTGGGCAAGCACTGGTACCTCGGCAGCGCCGACGCGATCTTCCAGTGCCTCAACATCATCGCGGACGAGCGTCCCGACATCGTCGTCGTGGTCGGTGCGGACCACGTGTACCGGATGGACTTCGACCAGATGGTGGATGCGCACATCGCCTCCGGGGCCGAGTTCACGGTCGCGGGCATCCGCCAGCCCATCGAGATGTCTGACCAGTTCGGGGTGATCGAGACCTCCGCGGAGGACCCCGAGCGGATCACGGGCTTCAGCGAGAAGCCTGCCAACCCCGTGGGCCTGCCGGACTCCCCGCACGAGATCCTCGCCTCGATGGGCAACTACGTCGCGAACGCCGACGCCCTGGTCGAGGCGGTCTCCCGCGATGCCGACAACCCCACCTCCCGGCACGACATGGGTGGGGACATCGCCCCCTACTTCGCCGAGAAGGGCACCGCCGGCGTCTACGACTTCATCCGGAACGACGTGCCCGGGTCGACCGACCGCGACCGCCAGTACTGGCGCGACGTCGGGACCCTGGACTCCTACTACGACGCGCACCGTGACCTGATCTCGGTGATGCCGGTGTTCAACCTCTACAACACCGCCTGGCCGCTGTTCACGGGCTACTCGGGCCTGCCTCCCGCCAAGTTCGTCCACGCCGGACCGGGGCGTCTGGGTCACGCCTCGGACTCGCTGGTCTCCCCCGGGGTCATCGTCTCGGGGGCGACGGTCTCCGGGTCGGTCCTCTCCCCCGGGGTCTACCTGCACTCGTGGGCCTCGGTCAGCGACTCGGTCGTGCTCGACGGCGCGACCGTCGGCCGCCACGCCCAGGTCCACCACGCGATCCTGGACAAGAACGTCGTGGTCTCCGAGCGCGCCCGGGTGGGGATCGACGCCGAGCACGACCGCGCCCGCGGGTTCACGGTGACCGAGTCCGGGATCACGGTGGTGCCCAAGGGGACCGTCGTCGAGGACTGACCGACTACCCTTCCCGCGTGCCCACCACCCAGGACCGTCCTCGCCACGTCGTCGTGCTCGACGTGGACTCGACCGTCATCACCGGTGAGGTGATCGAGATGCTCGCGGCCCACGCGGGGTCACGGGCACAGGTCGCCGCGATCACCGAGCGCGCGATGCAGGGCGAGATCGACTTCGCCGAGTCCCTCCACGCCCGCGTGGCGACCCTCGCCGGGCTGCCCGTCGAGGTCCTCGCGGCCGTGCGCACCGAGATGGAGCTCACCCCCGGGGCGCGTCGGCTCATGGCCGAGCTGCACCGACGCGGCTGGCCGGTGGGGCTGGTCTCGGGCGGCTTCCGTGAGCTCGTCGAGCCCCTGGCCGAGGAGCTCGGCATCGGCTTCGTCCGAGCCAACGGGCTCGAGGTCCACGACGGGCACCTGACCGGTCGCGTCCACGGGCCCGTGGTGGACCGTGAGGCCAAGGCTGCGGCGCTGCGCGAGCTCGCCGCTGCCGAGGAGGTCCCGCTGGCCCGGACCATCGCGATCGGCGACGGGGCCAACGACCTCGCCATGCTCGCCCTGGCGGGCCTGGGCATCGCCTTCAACGCCAAGCCCGTGGTCTGCGCGCAGGCCGACGTCGCGGTTCTCGACCAGCCCCTGGACGCCGTGCTCGAGGAGATCGACCGCCGGCTGCCCTCGTGACCGGGAGGCTCTCGCCGAGCTGCAGGACTCAGTCGGCGGCCCGGATCACCTCGCGCAGCGTGGCCGTCCCCCGTCCGAGCCCGGCCCAGTCCTCGACCTCGAGGACCGCGAAGGTCGCCGTCGACAACCCGGTCCGCACCTGGGCGAGGTGGCCGGTGTCGGTGTCGGTGTCGCCCGTAGCGTCGGGCGTGCGAGCAAGCACCGCCGTGGTCGCGGACATGGTCGGCTCGTGGCCCACGACGAGCACCGTGCGCACCTCGGGGTCCACGCCGCGCACCAGCTCGAGCACGTCGTGCGTCCGAGCCTCGTAGAGCAGGTCCTCGACCTCGACGACCGGGGAGGCGTCCTCGCCGAGGGCCACGCGGAGCAGCTCCCACGTCTGGCGCGTACGCAGCGCCGAGGAGACGAGCACGTGCCCCGGCACCAGGCCGGACTCGAGCAGTCGGGCCCCGACCTGCGCGCACTGGCGCCGGCCGGTCAGCGACAGCGGACGGAGCTCGTCTGACGTACCGCCGGTCGCCTCAGCCTTGGCGTGCCGCAGCAGCACGAGGCGCCGGGGCGCCCCCTCGCCCGAGGCGGTCACAGCCCCATGGCGTGGAAGCCGCCGTCGACGTGCACGATCTCGCCGGTGGTCGCCGGGAACCAGTCCGACAGCAGCGCCGCGACCGCGCGGGCCGTGGGCTCGGGGTCGCGCACGTCCCAGCCGAGCGGAGCGCGCTCGGGCCAGCCGCTCTCCATGGCCTCGAAGCCCGGGATCGACTTGGCGGCGGTCGTGCGCACCGGACCGGCCGAGACCAGGTTGACCCGGATGCCTTCGGGGCCGAGGTCGCGGGCCAGGTAGCGCGCGGTCGACTCGAAGGCCGCCTTGGCGACGCCCATCCAGTCGTAGACCGGCCAGGCGTACCGCGCGTCGAAGGTCAGGCCGACCACTGCGGACCCGCGCACCATCAGCGGCTGGGCGGCCACGGTCAGGGCCTTGAGGGAGAAGGCCGAGACCTGCATCGCGGTCGCGACGTCGGGCCACTCCCCCGCGAGGAAGTTGCCGCCCATGACGGACTGGGGGGCGAAGCCGATCGAGTGGACGACCCCGTCGAGGTGGTCGGTGTGCTCACGGACGCGGTCGGCGAGGGCGTCGAGGTCCTCGCTCGAGGTCGCGTCGAGCTCGACGACGGGGGCCGGCTCAGGCAGACGCTTGGCGATGGCCTGGGTCAGCCGCAGCTGCCGACCGAAGGAGGTCAGGACGACCTCGGCCCCCTCGGACTGCGCGAGACGCGCCACGTGGAAGGCGATCGAGGAGTCCATGAGCACCCCGGTGACGAGGAGCTTCTTGCCGTCGAGCAGACCCATGGTGGTTCCCTTCGTGGAGCGTGTCGGTCGTGCTGGTCGAGAGGTCGGTGCCGAGGATGGTGGTGCGCCGCGCCGTCAGTGCCCCATGCCTAGGCCGCCGTCGACCGGGATCACGGCCCCGGAGATGTACGCGGCGTCGGGCGAGGCGAGGAACTGGACGACTCCGGCCACCTCGTCGGGCTGGGCGAAGCGCCCCGCGGGGATGGCCGCACGGTACGCCGTCTGGCGGTCCTCGGGCAGGGCCGCCGTCATCGCGGTGTCGATGAACCCCGGGGCGACCACGTTCGCGGTGATGCCGCGTCCCCCGAGCTCGCGGGTGATCGAGCGTGCCATGCCGACGAGCCCGGCCTTGGAGGCCGCGTAGTTGACCTGGCCCGCGCCGCCGTAGAGACCGATCACCGAGGAGATGAGGACGATGCGGCCGCGGCGCAGGCGGATCATGCCCTTCGAGGCCCGGCGCACGCACCGGAAGGTGCCCGTGAGGTTGACGTCGAGCACCTGCTCGAACTCCTCGTCGCTCATCCGCATGAGGAGCTGGTCCCGGGTGACCCCGGCGTTGGCGACGAGCACCTCGACCGGACCGTGCGCCGCCTCGACCTCGGTGAAGGCCGCGTCGACCGCGGCCGTGTCGGTGATGTCCCCGACGACGCCCAGCACTCCCTCGGGCAGGTCGCCGCTGCGGTAGATCGTCGCGACGCGGTCCCCCGCGGCCACGAAGCGCTCGGCGATCGCGCGGCCGATGCCGCGGTTGGCACCGGTCACGAGGACGCTGCGCGGGGTCGTGGTGCTCTCGGGCACGGAGGTCTCCTGAACTGGGTGGGCCGGGGACGGTCGGCCCCGACGTTAGCCGACCGCGGCCGGACGGCGCCCCCACGGCCCGGACTCCGGAGCGGGAAGGGATCGGGCCGTGCGCGTGTTTAGACTCGTGTGGTGAGGAACCGGGACGAGCGCGACGCTCCGCGGGACCGTCGGTCCGACGACGAGGTCCAGCGGATCACTGCCGCGCCCACGTCCCTCACCGACGACCTGACCCGTCGGTCGCAGCGGTACCTCGCACAGATGTCGATCCGTGTGGTGTGCTTCCTCGCCGCGGTGCTCATCGACCACTGGATCCGCTGGGTGCTGCTGGCTGCCGCGGTGGTCCTGCCCTACATCGCGGTGCTGCTGGCCAACGCCGGGCGTGAGCGCGGGACCGACCCCGGCAGCTACGTCCCGCCCCCCAGCCTGCCCGCCGCCCCGCCGCTGGCCGGCCTGGGCACCGAGGAGGGGCGTCGCGGGTGAGCGGGTTCCTCCAGCCCGAGGCCGGGCCGACCCCTGAGGAGATGCGCTGCAGCGCCCGGGGCTGCCGCAGCGGTGCGTCCTGGGGCCTGCGGTGGAACAACCCTCGTCTGCACACGAGCGACCGGCGCAAGGTGTGGCTGGCCTGTGACGACCACCGTTCCCACCTCGAGCAGTTCCTCTCCGCCCGGGACTTCCACCGCGACACCGTGCGCGTCGAGGACCTCGCCCCCAGCGATGGCTGAGCCGGCAGCCCCGACCCCCGCAGGGCCCGACCTGCGACGCACCGTGGCCGTCCTGGGCGTTGCCGTGCTGGTGGCAGCCATCTGCGTCGCCGCCGGACTGTGGCAGTGGAACCGGCACGCCGACCGGAGCGCCGCCGTCGAGATCGTCCGGAGCAACTACGAGGCCACCCCTCTCCCGGTCGCCGAGGTCCTCACCCAGGGTGAACCGCTGCCCGGGGACGCGGTGTGGCAGCCGGTGACCCTCGAGGGCACCTACGACGACGAGTCGACGGTCCTGCTGCGCAACCGCCCCGTGGGCGGCCAGCCCGGTTACCACGTGCTGACCCCTGTCGAGATCGCCTCGGGGCCGCTCGCCGGGGAGGTCCTCGTGGTGGACCGCGGCTGGGTGCCGACCGCTGCCGAGGGCACCGGACCCGCCCTCGAACCCGCGGCCCCCGCCGGGGTCGTCGAGATCACCGCTCGTCTGCGGGCCGACGAGGCCCCGGCCACCCGCGACGCCCCCGCGGGACAGGTCCACGCCATCTCCGTCGACCAGGTCCGGGAGGCCGGTGGCGGTCGGTGGACCGCCGACGCGACTCTCGGGGCCTACGGCTCCCTCATGACCGAGAACGGGGACCCGCCGATGGACCTGGGCGCCCTCGCCCGGCCCTCGACCGACCTGGGGTCGCACCTGTCGTACGCGTTCCAGTGGTGGGTCTTCGCCCTCGGAGCCCTGGGGGGCGGAGTCGTCCTGCTCCGCCGCGAGCGTGCGACCGAGATGGAGGACGACGGGGTCAGGCCCGCCGGAGAGCCTCCGGCAGGCCGTCCTGCCCGCCGACGCCGTCGCCCGACGGTGGACGACGAGGAGGAGGACGCGCTGCTGGACGCTCAGCAGGTCTGAGACGACCTCGGGGCGGAAGGTCAGGACTCGCGCAGACCTGCTCGGCGAGCTTCAGCCGCTGCACCCCGGGTCGCTCCCCCGCGGCTCCGCATCGAGACGCCGGCCTCGACCAGCACCCCGTGGACGAACCCGTAGGAGCGGCCGATGTCCTCGGCCATGGATCGGATGCTCTCACCGCGGCTGTACCGCTCGACCAGCCGCGCGGTGAGGTCCTGTCGACCCTCACCGGTGATCCGTGACCCCTTGGGGAGCTTCTGGTCCATGGTCGTCCTCCTGGCGCCGGTCCGGGACGTCGTCGGGACGGGCCCCGGCGACCGTCCTGGCCGGACCGGACGCGCAGGCCCGATCAGGACGAGCTATGCGAGCGAGATCAGCTCGGCATAGCTGTCGTTCCACAGATCTTCGTCCCCATCGGGCAATAGCACCACTCGTTCGGGTGCCAGGGCCTCGACGGCCCCCTCGTCGTGGGTCACCATGACGACCGCACCGGCGTAGCCGTGCAGGGCGCTCAGGATCTCCGCCCGGCTCGCGGGGTCGAGGTTGTTGGTCGGCTCGTCGAGCAGGAGCACGTTCGCCGCGGACACCACGAGGGCCGCCAGCGCGAGCCTGGTCTTCTCCCCACCCGACAGCACCCGCACGGGCTTGTCGGCGTCGTCCCCGGAGAACAGGAAGGAGCCCAGCACCGACCGCACCTGGGTGTCGGTCAGGTCGGGGGCCGCGTGCCGGAGGTTCTCGACGACGGTCCGGCTCGCGTCAAGGGTCTCGTGCTCCTGGGCGTAGTAGCCGATCTTGAGCCCGTGCCCGGGGACGACCTCACCGGTGTCGGGCTGCTCGACCCCCGCCAGCAGCCGCAGCAGCGTCGTCTTGCCCGCACCGTTGAAGCCGAGGATGACCACACGGCTGCCACGGTCGATCGCGAGGTCGACGTTGGTGAAGACCTCCTGAGAGCCGTAGGTCTTGCTCAGCCCCTCGGCCGTCAGCGGGGTCCGGCCGCACGGCGCCGGGTCCGGGAAGCGCAGCTTGGCGACCTTGTCGGCGACGCGCTCGTCCTCCAGGCCGGCCATCATCCGCTCGGCCCGTCGCATCATGTTCTGGGCTGCGACCGCCTTGGAAGCCTTGGCACGCATCTTGTCGGCCTGGGCGAGCAGCGCGCCCGCCTTCTTCTCGGTGTTGGCACGCTCACGCTTGCGGCGGCGCTGGTCGGTCTCGCGCTGGAGCAGGTAGGCGTCCCAGCCCAGGTTGTACTGGTCCAGCTCTGCCCGGGTCGCGTCGAGGTGGAAGACCTTGTTGACCACGGCGCGCATGAGGTCGGTGTCGTGGCTGATCACCAGGAAGCCGCCCGAGTAGTCGCGCAGGAACTCGCGCAGCCAGACGATCGAGTCGGCGTCGAGGTGGTTGGTCGGCTCGTCGAGCATGAGGGTGTCCGCCCCGGAGAACAGGATCCGGGCGAGCTCGACCCGTCGACGCTGTCCGCCTGAGAGGGTGCCGAGGGGCTGGCCGAGGATGCGCTCGTCGAGACCGAGGTTCGCCGCGATGCGCCCCGCCTCGCTCTCCGCCGCGTACCCGCCTGCCGCCGTGAACCGCTCCTCGAGCCGGCTGTACCGGTCCATCGCGGTGTCACGGGTGTGGTCGTCGGCGCTGGCCATCTCGCCCTCGGTGTCCCGCATCTGGCGCACGAGGACGTCGAGGCCTCGGGCCGAGAGGATCCGGTCCATGGCCTCGACCTCGAGGTCCCCGGTACGAGGGTCCTGCGGGAGGTACCCGACCTCACCGGTGTGCACCACCCGGCCGGCCGAGGGCTGCCCCTCGGCGGCGAGCACCTTGGTGAGGGTCGTCTTGCCCGCGCCGTTGCGGCCGACGAGCCCGATCCGGTCGCCGGCGGCGATCTGGAAGGAAGTCGTCGTCAGCAGCTCGCGGACGCCGACGCGCAGCTCGAGGTCATGAGCGGTCAGCACTGAGGAATCCTCCGACAGGCACCCGGCGCTCTTGTGTACGGGCACAAACGCCACCCATCCTACGACCGGCTAGCGTGACCACCGACCGCGACTGCTCCGAGCCGCCGCGCGGACGCCCCGAGGCGCCTCCGCGGCTCGGGGCGCCCGAGCCCATCCGTCCCCCACGACCAGGGAGCGTCCATGTCCGCCGTCCCCGACGAGGGCACCACGCCCGAGCCGGCCCGCCCCGTCGTCGCGGCGAGGTCCGCGACCACCGACCTCGCCCTGGTCTCGACCTTCGCGGCCTTCATCGCCGTGTGCGCGATCCTGCCCGCGATCGTCATGCCCGGCATGGCCGTGCCCATCACGCTGCAGACCTTCGGGGTGATGCTCGCGGGCCTCGTGCTGGGGCCCCGACGCGGTGCCCTCGCCGTCCTGCTCTACCTCGCGGTCGGGCTCGCCGGCCTGCCGATCTTCGCCGGGGGCACGGGAGGGCTCGCCGTCCTCGGCAAACCCTCCCTCGGCTACCTGCTCGCCTTCCCCCTCGCGGCCGCGCTGGCCGGCTACCTCATGACGCGCCTCAGCGCGGTGCGCCGGTCCCTGCTGCCGCTGGGCGCCTTCGCGGCGGCCACCCTCGCGAGCCTCCTGCTCGTGCACCCGCTCGGGATCAGCGTCATGGGAGCTCGGTTGGGCCTGTCCGCCACCGAGGCCATCACCGCCGGGGCGACCTTCCTGCCCGGCGACGTCATCAAGAACACCCTCGCGGCCGTGGTCGCGACCGCCGTCTTCCGCGCGTTCCCCGACCTCCTCCGCGCCCGGCGCTGACCGGGCTCGTGCCGTGATCGAGCTCGAGCAGGCCAGCGTCACCGCCTACGCCCCTGCACAGCCCGACGGCCTGGACCCGCGTGGGGGCGAGCAGGTGATCACCCTCCTGCACCCGACGACGTGCGCCCTCGCCGAACGCCGGATCGCCGTCATCGGCGCCAACGGCTCGGGCAAGTCCACCCTCGCCCGGCTGGTCAACGGCCTGGCCCTGCCGTCCTCAGGACGGGTGATGGTCGACGGGGTCGACACCGCGACCGACGGGGCGGCCGTGCGGCGGCGGGTCGGGTTCGTCTTCACCGACCCGGACGCCCAGCTCGTCATGCCCACCCCGATCGAGGACGTCGCGCTCTCGCTGCGCCGCCTGGGCCTCGACCGCGCCGACCGGACCGCACGGGCCCGGCGGGTCCTCGCGCGGTTCGGCCTGGCGGAACGCGCCGAGCTCCCCGTCTCAGCCCTCTCCGGCGGGCAGAAGCAGCTCCTCGCCCTCGCCGGCGTCCTGGCCACCGAGCCCGCCGTGCTGGTGTGCGACGAGCCCACGACCCTGCTGGACCTGCGCTGGCGCCGGGTGGTCGACGACCTCCTCGACGGGCTGCCGCAGCAGGTCCTGCTCGTGACCCACGACCTCGAGGCCGCAGCACGGGCCGACCGGGTCCTCGTCGTGGACCAGGCCCGGGTCGTCCACGACGGCGAGCCCGAGCAGGCCGTCGCGCTCTACCGCGACCTCATGGCCTCGGGGATGACCGCCGGATGAGGCGGCGCCGTCAGCCGGGACCTCGACGGCCGCCATGGAGCGGCCCCCTCGGGCTGTTCCACGCCGGGACCTCGTGGCTGCACCGGCTGGGCCCGGGACCCAAGACGGCCGGGCTCGGCGTGCTGGGGATCGCCGTGGTGGTCCTCGCGGGTCCCGCACCGACCCTCGCACTGGCCGCGCTCACCGTCGCGGCGGCCGTGAGCGCCCGTCTGCCCCTGCGCTCGACCGTGCGAGCCCTGCTGCCCGTGCTGGTGACGGCAGGGCTGGTCGGTGCCTACCAGGTGTGGCAGCGCGGGCTCGCGGTCGGCCTCGAGGTGGGCCTGGACCTGGTGACCCTCGTCCTCGCGGCCACCGTCGTCACGGCGACCACCCGCGCGGACGAGCTGCTCGACACGCTGGTCCGCGGGCTCGGTCCCCTCGAACGGATCGGCCTGCGCCCCGAGGTCCTGGCCCTGGCGGTCGGCCTCATGCTCCGCGCCGTCCGGGGCCTCGTGCAGACCGCCACCGAGGTCCGCGAGGCCGCCCTCGACCGCGGTCTCGAGCGCGACCCTCGGGCCGTCCTC
>NZ_JALPKN010000092.1 GCF_023630195.1 Actinotalea sp. C106
TCAGGACCGCCGCCACGTGCCGGGGCTGCGCGGGCACGGCCTGCTCGAGGCGGTCGAGCTCCTGGTCCGTGGGCCGGACCCCACCGGGGAGCTGGGGCGCCCCGCCCGCCTCCGGGCTCGGCAGGGTGACCAGGCCGGTCTCGGAGATCGCCAGGTCGGTCAGACCTCGCCCGACGTTGCGGCGCACCGTCTCCAGGAGAGTCACCACGAGGTTGGTCCGCATCTCGGGCTGCTGCTCGGAGATCGGGTTCGCCAGCCGCAGCGACCGGCGTCGCGGGTCCTGGGCCGGGAGCCCGAGCTCGTCGTGCTGGTGCGGCCCGACGAAGGGGTAGCTCAGCGTCTCGACGTAGCCCGCCTCGGCCAGAGCCCGCGCGACGGCGCGCCGGGCACGCTGCCCGTCCGAGAGGCCACGACCGGCCGGGGCCACCGGGAGGACCGAGGGCACGGCGTCGTAGCCCTCGAGACGCGCGACCTCCTCGACCAGGTCGACCGGCATGGTCAGGTCGGGCCGCCAGGTCGGCGGATGCACACTCACGGTGCCCGTCCCGCCGGCGACGTCGTGCGGGGAGCTCACCGTGCAGCCGACGGCCTCGAGGGCACCGATGACCTGCTCGGGGCCGTAGGGCACGCCGACGAGCTGGGCGGGCAGGCCCAGGTTGAGCACGATCGCCGGCGCGGGGACCGTGCGGTTCACGTCGGTCAGCTCGGCGTCGGCCACGCCACCACCGTGCTCGACGAGGAGCTCGACCACCCGCCGCACGGCGACCCGGGCCAGCTCGGGGTCGACACCGCGCTCGAAGCGCTTGGCGGCCTCGCTCGGGATGCGGTGCCGACGTGCGGACCGGGCGACGCTCACGGGGTCGAAGTGCGCCCCCTCGACGAGCAGGTCCGTCGTGCTCCCGGCCACCTCGCTGTCGGCCCCGCCCATGACGCCGGCGATCCCCAGCACCCGGGCCCCGCGACGCCCCTCCGGGCTGTCGGTGATGAGCAGGTCCTCGGGGTGCAGGGCGCGCTCGGTGCCGTCGAGGGTCGTCAGATGGTCCCCGTCACGGGCGCGACGCACGACGACCGGTGCGGCGACCTGCGCGAGGTCGTAAGCGTGCAGCGGCTGCCCCAGGTCGAGCATCACGTAGTTCGTGACGTCGACCGCGAGGGAGATCGGCCGCATCCCGGCCTGGGTGAGCCGGCGCTGCATCCACGCGGGAGACGGACCCGAGGCGTCGACCCCTCGCACGACCTGGGCCACGAACCGGTCGCAGCCGGGCGCGTCGTGGATCGGTGCCGCATCGTCCACCTCGACCGGGAAGCCGTCGGCGCAGGGGCTCTCGTCCTGCGGGACGAGGGCGGCCCGGTCGGTGAAGCGGGCGCCCGTCGCGTGGCCGTACTCGCGGGCCACCCCGCGCATCGAGAAGCAGTAGCCCCGGTCGGGGGTCACGTTGATCTCCAGGACCTCCTCGCCCAGCCCGAGCAGGCCGCGGGCGTCGGTCCCCGGCAACGCCTCGAGCCCCATCTCGGCGAGCACGATGATGCCCTCGCGGTCCTCGCCCAGGCCGAGCTCGCGCGACGAGCAGATCATGCCGTCCGAGACGTGCCCGTAGGTCTTGCGGGAGGCGATCGCGAAGGGGCCGGGCAGCACGGTGCCCGGCAGCGCGACGACGACGTCGTCCCCGACGCCGAAGTTGTGGGCCCCGCACACGATCCCGCGCGGCTCGGGCCTGCCGTCCTCCGCGGTCCCGTTGTGCGCGCCGACATCGACCCGGCACCAGTTGATCGTCTTGCCGTTCTTCTGCGGCTCGGGGGTCAGCTCGACCACCCGACCCACCACGAGGGGACCCGACACCGCAGCCGGGTGGAGGGCCTCCTCCTCGAGGCCCACCCGGACGAGATCGGCCGCGAGCTGCTCGGCCGTGGTCCCTGCGGGGACCTCGACGTGCTCGGCGAGCCAGGTCAGCGGGATGCGCGGCATCAGATGGTCCCCTCGAACTGGAGGGTGAAGCGCGCGTCGCCCTCCACCATGTCGTGCATGTCAGCGATCCCGTGACGGAACATCAGGGTGCGCTCGATGCCCATGCCGAAGGCGAAGCCGGAGTAGACCTCCGGGTCGACGCCGCAGGCGCGCAGGACGTTCGGGTTGACCATGCCGCAGCCGCCCCACTCGACCCAGCCCGGGCCCCCCTTCTTCTGCGGGAACCAGAAGTCCATCTCGGCGCTGGGCTCGGTGAACGGGAAGTACGCGGGTCGCAGCCGGGTCCGCGACTCCGGACCGAAGACCGCGCGGGCGAAGTGGTCCAGGGTCCCCTTGAGGTGGGCCATCGTCAGACCCTTGTCGACCGCCAGGCCCTCGACCTGGTGGAAGACGGGCGTGTGGGTCGCGTCGAGCTCGTCGGTGCGGAAGGTCCGCCCCGGGCAGGCGATGTAGACCGGCAGGTCCCGGTCGAGCAGGGCGCGCGCCTGGACGGGCGAGGTGTGCGTCCTGAGCACGAGGCCCGAGTCCGCTGCGGGGTCGCGCGGGTGCTCGACGAAGAAGGTGTCCTGCATCTGCCGTGCCGGGTGGTCCACCCCGAAGTTGAGCGCGTCGAAGTTGAACCACTCGGCCTCGACCTCGGGCCCCTCCGCGATCTCCCAGCCCATCCCGACGAAGTGGTCGGCGATCCGCTCCGACAGCAGCTCGAGCGGGTGGCGGCCGCCCCGCGCCGAGCGCTCGGCGGGAAGGGAGACGTCGACCGTCTCCTCGACCAGGACGCGGGCGTCCCGCTCGGCCTCGAGCTCGGCCTGGCGCGCGGCGAGGGCAGCACCGACCCGCCCACGGGCGGGGCCCAGAAGACGGCCCGCGGCCCCCTTGTCGGCACCCTCCAGACCACCGATGGCTCGGTTGGCCAGGGCGAGCGGGCTGCGGTCACCGACGTGGGCGAGCCGGGCGGCCTTGAGCTCGTCGAGGTCGCGGGCCGCCGAGAAGGCGGCTGCGGCCTGAGCCACGGCGGCCTCGATGCCGTCGGCGTCGAGCGGGGACAGGGGCGAGGAGGAGGACATCCGGACCTTCCGACACGGGGCGGGCGGTCGAGCGCGCGGCACTCGACCAGCTGGGGAGTCTAGTGGCGCCCGTCCGCGGGCCCTGGCGTCGTCGGACCGCCGAGCTGCCTCGGCAGGATGACGAGCGCGACCATCAGTCGCGCAGCCCGCGCACGGGCCGCGGAAATCGTCCGCCGGTGACGCCGGGGACCAGGCGGGTCGCGATCACGCTGACATCGTGCCACAGCAGGGGTCTGTCAGGCGTGCGTGGCGGCGGTCACGGAACGGCACCTCGGCCGCAGACCACGGCGCGCAGCGGGGTGTAGAGCGGGCCACCGTGCCGCCCCGCACCCGGCTGCGAGCTCATCAGCTCGACCTGGTCGACCGTCCACGAGGGGCCGCGGTAGAGCGACATCGCCGCCACCAGCGACTCGGCGGCGCCGGGTCCCGGTTCCGGCGCACCGCGCGACAGGTGCCCGCGTCGCCCCGAGCGACCCCGGTCCCCCGCCCCGCGCGAGACCCTTCCCACCGTGAGGTGCGGACGCGACCGGACGCGCACCTCGGGAGCTGCGCCTGCGGACTCCCCGGACCGTCGGGCCGCGGCGATGAGGCCGTGCATCCCCTCGAGGTCACCACCGACCCCGACCCAGAGCGTGCGGTGGGAGAAGACCCCGGCGCCGCGGAGGTCGAGCGCCACGGGGGCGACCTCGTCCATCTCCTCCTCGAGAGCGACGGCGAGGTCGTCGCTCGCCCCGTCGGAGAGCTCGCCGTAGAAGGCCACCGTGACGTGCCGGTTCTCCGGGGCCGACCAGCGGATCGGTCCCGGGCCGCCCGCGGTCGGCAGGGATGCCGCGACACCGTCCAGCGCGAGGCTCAGGTGGTCGAGCACGTGCCGGGGCGGTCGCACCGCGAGGAAGAGACGCACCCGGCGAGCCTCCCACGGGTCGGTCAGGCCCGGCGTGCCCGCGCGCTGGCGTACAGGCAGAGGGTGGCCGCGGTCGCCAGGTTGAGCGACTCGGCGAGCCCGTGGATGGGCACCCGCACCGAGGAGTCCGCCAGGGTGAGCTCCTGCGGGCTCAGGCCGCGGGCCTCGTTCCCGAAGAGCCAGGCCGTGGGTGCTGTGAGGTCGGGAGGTACCCCGTCCCCTCGACCCCCCGGCCCCCGGGCCTCGGCACGGTGCTCCGGGCGCCCAGGACCGATGCCCTGGTCGCTGCCGGGGGGAGGCACGCGGTCGAGGAGGTCGTCGACGTCGTGCGTCCCGTCACCCGTCGCGGCCAGCACGGCGAGGCCTGCGTCACGCAGGGCGGCCACGGCCTCCTGGACGCTCAGGCCGGTCACGACCGGGAGGTGGAAGATCGAGCCGGCGCTCGAGCGGACCACCTTGGGGTTGTGCAGCTCGACACTCTCCCCCGCGAGCACCACCGCGTCGGCGCCCGCGGCGTCGGCAGCACGGATCACGGCGCCCGCGTTGCCCGGGTCGCGCACGGTGGCGAGCACCGCGACGAGGGCCGGGGCTGCGGCGAGCACCCGGCCGAGGGTCTCGGTGAGCTGCTCGACCACCGCCACCGCACCCTGACCGTCGGGGCTCATCGCCTCGAGGACCTCGGGGGTTCCGGTCCGCACCTGGACCCCGCCCTCGTCCGCAGCACGCACCAGGTCCGGATGGCGGTCGGCCGCAGCACGGCTCAGGTAGAGCTCACGGACGGCCGCGGGGCAGCAGCGCAGGGCCTCACGCACACCCTGGGGGCCCTCGACGAGGAAGTGACCCGTCCGGCGACGCGACGAACGCCCGGCCAGAGCCTTGACCGCCTTGACCCGCTCGGCGCGGGGGTTGGACAGCTCGGGCACGGACCGGGCGCTCGTCGTGGGGTGCGTCGGGTCAGGCCGCCGCGGAGGGCGCGTTGACGTCAGCCGGCAGCGCGTCCTTCGCCAGCTGGACCAGGGCCGCGAAGGCCGGGGCGTCGTTGACGGCCATGTCGGCCAGCACGCGACGGTCGACCTCGATGCCCGCGAGCTTGAGGCCCTGGATGAGGCGGTTGTACGTCAGGCCCTGCTCGCGCGCGGCGGCGTTGATCCGCTGGATCCACAGCCGACGGAAGTCACCCTTGCGCGCCTTGCGGTCACGGTAGGAGTAGACGAGCGAGTGGGTGACCTGCTCCTTGGCCTTGCGGTAGAGCCGCGACCGCTGACCGCGGTAACCGCTCGCGCGCTCGAGTGTCGTCCGGCGCTTCTTCTGGGCATTGACTGCCCGCTTCACGCGTGCCACGTGGTGCTCCTTGGGTTTCGGGGGCTCAGGGGGTGAATCCGGGGCGCGCGTCGCGCGCCGCAGGGCTCACTTGCCGAGCAGCTTCTTGATCTTGGGGGCGTCGGCCGGCGAGACGACCTGGTCCATCGCGAGACGACGGGTCCGGCGGCTCGACTTGTGCTCGAGGTAGTGCCGGGCGTTCGTCTGCTCGCGCATCAGCTTGCCGCTCCCGGTGATCCGGAACCGCTTCTTCGCGCCACTGTGCGTCTTGTTCTTCGGCACTGGTGTGCTCTCTTCCTTCTGGTCACCCCGGGGCAGGGGTGAGGTGTCGCGCCGGCCGGTGGGCCCGTGCGGTGGTCAGGACTGGGTCTCGGCGGCCGTGTCCGCGGCAGCGGCGTCGTCCTTGGCCGCGGCAGTCTCCTGCGCGCGACGACGCTGCTCGTTCTTGGCGTCCGCCTTCTTCTTGGTCGGGCCGAGCACCATGGTCATGTTGCGCCCGTCCTGCTTGGGCATGCTCTCGACGAAGCCGAGCTCGGCGACGTCGTCCGCGAGGCGCTGGAGGAGCCGCACGCCCATCTCGGGGCGGGACTGCTCACGACCGCGGAACATGATCATGACCTTGACCTTGTCCCCCGCCTTGAGGAACCGCTCGACGTGGCCCTTCTTGGTGCCGTAGTCGTGCGGGTCGATCTTGAGGCGGAAACGGATCTCCTTGAGGACCGTGTTCGCCTGGTTGCGGCGAGCCTCACGGGCCTTCATGTCGGCCTCGTACTTGAACTTGCCGAAGTCCATGAGCTTGCAGACGGGCGGACGGGCGTCCGGGGCGACCTCGACCAGGTCGAGGTCGGCCTCCTGCGCCAGCCGCAGGGCGTCCTCCACGCGGACGATGCCGACCTGCTCGCCGTTGGGGCCGACCAGGCGGACCTCGGCGACGCGGATCCGATCGTTGATGCGGGGCTCGCTGATGTGCTGCTCCTCGTGCTCGTCGGGGTGACCACCGACAACGAAGAAGGCCTCCGCTGCTGAGCACGCGCGGAGGCCTGACAGGTCCGAGAGCGACGCAGGACGTCGCCAGCACCAGGGCACCGAGGCGCCCTGCATCGGACCGGACCCGGAACCTGTCGCCGCGTGAGCGGACGGTCGGCGCCTGGGTGGGATCAGCTCCACTTGTGCACTGATGGCACGCGCCGAGGCGCACGACACCAGTCGGTCGGGGTCAAGAGTAGCAGGCTCGCCCCGCGACGCGCGGCACGGTGAAGGAATACTTGAACGCTTCCAGAATAACCTGCGATGATCACAGCCGCCCCGGCCGACCGGCGGGGCAGCAGGACGAGGAAGGAACACCGTGACCTCACCGTTCACGACCACCGACGCAGGGGCGCCCGTCGCCTCCGACGCCCACGCCCGGACCGTCGGGCCTGACGGCCCGATCGTGCTGCACGACCACTACCTGGTGGAGAAGCTCGCGCAGTTCAACCGCGAGCGGGTGCCCGAGCGGGTCGTGCACGCCAAGGGCGGTGGCGCCTTCGGGACGTTCACCACCACCGAGGACGTCAGCCGGTACACCCGCGCCGCCCTCTTCCAGCCCGGCGCCCGTACCGAGACCCTCGCCCGGTTCTCGAGCGTGGCCGGCGAGCTCGGCTCCCCCGACACCTGGCGCGACCCCCGGGGCTTCGCGCTGAAGTTCTACACGACCGAGGGCAACTACGACCTCGTCGGCAACAACACACCGGTGTTCTTCATCCGGGACGGGATCAAGTTCCCCGACTTCATCCGGTCCCAGAAGCGACTGCCGGGCTCGCACCTGCGGGACAACGACATGCAGTGGGACTTCTGGACCCTGTCCCCCGAGTCGGCCCACCAGGTGACGTGGCTCATGGGCGACCGCGGTCTGCCCTCCTCGTGGCGTCACATGGACGGCTTCGGATCGCACACCTACCAGTGGATCAACGCCGAGGGCGAACGCTTCTGGGTCAAGTACCACTTCACCACCGACCAGGGCATCGACAACCTCACCGCCGAGGAGGCCTCGCAGCTCGCCGGTTCCGACGCCGACATCCACATCCGTGACCTCCACGAGGCGATCGAACGAGGCGACCACCCCTCCTGGACCCTCCACGTCCAGGTCATGCCGTACGCCGACGCGGCGTCCTACCGGTTCAACCCCTTCGACCTCACCAAGGTGTGGCCGCACGCGGACTACCCGCTCATCAAGGTCGGCACCCTCGAGCTCGACCGCAACCCCGAGAACTACTTCGCCCAGATCGAGCAGGCCACCTTCGCGCCGTCGAACTTCGTCCCCGGTATCGCAGCGAGCCCGGACCGGATGCTCCTCGCCCGGATCTTCTCCTACGCCGACGCGCACCGGTACCGGGTGGGCACCAACCACGCGCAGCTGCCCGTGAACTCCCCCCACGCGGCGCCCGTGCACAGCTACTCCAAGGACGGCGCAGCCCGCTACTCCTTCGCCGCCGCCGACGTCCCCGTCTACGCGCCCAACTCGCGCGGCGGCGCCCACGCCGAGCCCGGGCGCGCCGGCGAGTCGGGCGGCTGGGAGTCCGACGGCGAGCTGGTGCGGACCGCCGCGACCCTGCACGCCGAGGACGACGACTTCGGCCAGGCGGGGACCCTCTACCGCGAGGTCTTCGACGACGCCGCACGTGCCAGGTTCCTCGAGACGATCACGGGGCACGTGGGCGGGGTCCGCAGCGCGGACATCCGTGAGCGCGCCGTGCAGTACTGGACCCAGGTGGACTCCGGTCTGGGCAGCTCCCTGCGCGCCGCCCTGTCGGCCTCGGCCCCGGTCGAGACGGGACAGCCGGCGACCTCGGCCCTGCCGGTCGAGTGACTCCTGCACCGGGGGGCGGGCCGCAGGCGTCGCCGGCCGCCCCCCGGTGAGAGGATCGTCCTCATGAGCAACGAGTCCGAGGCCCCCTCCCCTGCCGTCGACGAGGACCCCGCCGCGCTGCGGGACATCGCCGAGGTCCCTGCGGTCGAGGTGATCACCACGGCGGCGGTGCACCTCATGAGCGCCGCTGCCGTCAAGTGCGGCCTGGGCCCCGACACCGAGGCCGGCCCGGGGGCGGACCTCGCGGACCTGGACGAGGCCCGCAAGCTGATCACCGCGCTCGCAGCGCTCATCACGGCGGCCGCCCCGGAGATCGGCAACCAGCACGCCCGCTCGCTGCGGGACGGCCTCCGTTCCCTCCAGCTCGCCTTCCGCGAGGCGTCCCCCTTCCCCGACGCCCCCGGCGAGGGGCCCGGCGAGGCCTGGACCGGGGCCGTCAGCTGAGACAGGGAAGCATCTGCGGTCGCCCGGGGGGCCTACTCCCTATCCTGGTGGGATGACCGACCCGTCCTCACCGCAGCGCGGTGCCACGGCTGACCTCGACGAGCAGGTCACCGCGCCTCGGCCGCCTGTCGACGCACCGGCAGCGACCGCCCTGGACGACGAGCCGTCGCAGCAGGAGCCGGCGGGCCCCGCGCGGTCGTGGACCCCGGTCGACGACGCCGCCGGGGACGAGGTCGAGGTGACCACTCCCGGGGCCGAGCCCGAGCCGTCGGCGCCGGCCACGGTCCGGCACGCACCCGAGACGGACCCGACGACCCACCCGAGCCCTCCCCCTGGCACCGAGTCCACGTCGACCGCCGCCCAAGGCCCCGTCGCGGCCGACCTGCCCGCGGCAGACGAGGCGTCGGTCCTGGGCACCCCGCCGGCTCGACGGCGCACCGACGGGCGTGCCGAGCCCGCGCACAGCACCAGGTCGGGACGACCGGTCGGACGACGCATCGCCCTCGCCCTGCTGGTGCTGGTCACGCTCGCGCTCGTGGCGCTGGCGGTGCACCTCTACCGGACCTCCGAGGCCTGGGAGGACCGGTCGGCGGACTACCTGGAGGCTGCCGAGGTGATCGGCGAGGACCTCGCCGCGAACCGGGCCGAGCTCACCGGCACCCGTGCCGAGCTCGAGGCGGTGCGCTCCCAGCTCGGCACGGCCCAGGAGCGGATCGTCGAGCTCGCCGACGAGAAGGCCCAGCTCGGTGACGACCGGGAGGCGCAGCGCCAGCTCGTCGACTACCAGCAACGCGTCAGCGAGGCGGCCGGGCAGGTCGCCCTCGCCCTCGACCAGTGCGTGCAGGGCCAGCAGGAGCTGATCGGCTACCTCGCCGACGCCGAGGAGTACGACCCGGACGCCCTCACGGCGTTCGAGTCCGACGTGGAGGTGCTCTGCCAGGCAGCGACCGAAGCGAACATCGCCCTGCAGCGCGAGCTCGGTCGATGACCCTCGATCGGTCGCGCGGCGTCGGGCGCCGCCTCGCGGTGGTCGCCGTGGTGCTGCCTCTGGCGGCAGGCTGCGCTGTCGTCGAGCAGGCCGCGGAGGACTTCCCCCGCATGCCCGGGCCCGAGGTGACCGAGCTGGTCCCCTCCGAGCCGGCTCCGGCAGACGTCGCGGGTTCCGACACCTTGTCGAGCGACGGGTTCGACGCCGTCCGCCAGATGGCCGTGCGCATCCGCAACGTCGGCTGCGGTTCCCTCTCGACCGGGTCGGGCTTCGCCATCGACGCGACCACGCTGATCACCAACAAGCACGTCGTGGCCGGCTCGGCCGAGCTGCAGGTGCAGACCTACGACGGCCGGGACGTCGACGTCACGGCCTCGACCACCGCCGACCTCGCCGACCTCGCCGTCGTGCGCACCGACGAGGAGCTCAGCAGCTACCCCGAGCTCGCCGGGGCCGATCCGGTGCGGGGGGACGCCGTGACGGTCGTCGGCTACCCCCAGGGAGGGCGGCTCACGGTGACCCAGGGCCAGGTGATCGGCGAGACCACCGACCCGCTCAACGAGAACCTGGGCGAGGTCCTGGTCACCGACGCCGCCGTCGAGCCCGGCAGCTCGGGCTCGGCGGTGCTCGACGAGGGTGGTCGCGTGGTCGGGGTCGTCTACGCCAAGAGCGCCGCCGGGCAGAGCTTCATCGTCCCGGTCAGCACCCTCGAGAGCCTGCTGGCCGACGACGCCGCTTTCGTCCCTACCGAGACCTGCGCACCCTGATCCTGACCCCGGCCTCGCCCGAGGACGGGCGGGAGCAGGGTGGGGCGACGGCGGCAGCCCCCCTGGACCTGGGCCGGGTCATCCCGCCGGCACGACCGTCATCTCGAGGGAGTCCACCTGGGCACCGAGGGTCTCCTCGGCGGCGAGCGCCCCGTTGACCTGCGCCAGGACGGCGTCCAGGCCTGGACGGTCCAGACCTGGAGCGAGGCCGAGGACGAGGGCGACCTCGGCGCGTCGGCCCGGCTCGGCACGGGCCGTCAGCACCGCCGGCACACTCGTCGCCGCCCGAGCGAGGGCCTCCCCGACGTCACCGCGGACCTGCCCGTCGACCACGGCCGGCTCCCACGCCAGGCCCAGGGCCAGGGCGCGGACCGCCGGTCGGGGCACCACCACCGGGGACGAGCCGCCGGGGTCGACCACCAGGATCTCCCAGCCCTCCTGGATCGCTGCCGCAGCCGCCCGCGGTCCCTCGGCCGGGACCGGGCGGGCTCCCGGGTGCCACGTGGCCATCGCCGCAGAGCCCGAGAAGACCGGCAGGGCCGTGCGGCCGTCTGGCGCCTGGAGCGCGACGATCCCGGTCGATGCCTCCTTGTCGACCTCCAGCCCTGCCACGCCGGCCCCGGAGACGCCGAGCTCGGCCATGACGGGCACCAGCACCCGCGCCGCCGCGAGGGCCCTGACCACGGCCGGGAGCCTGAGCGCGCCGTCGGGCTC
>NZ_JALPKN010000093.1 GCF_023630195.1 Actinotalea sp. C106
GGGGCCTCGGGGGGCGTGGGCAACGAGGTGCGCAGGGCCAGGTGCATCTGGGCGGTGGTGCGGCCCAGGGTCTCGGCGAGGTCACCGAGGTCCTCCCCGGCCCCGGCGCGCTCGCAGGCGAGCTCGAAGCCGTCGCGTGCGTCCAGGACCAGCTCGCTCAGCACCCCGAGGTGCCCGACGGCCTCGCCCTCGGCCTCCGGCCAGCTCCCGGCGAGCCAGCCCAGCGGCTTGGGGACCCCGGCGAAGGTGCCGCTCAACGCCAGGGGCACCTCGACGTCGGGGTTGGCGCCGGTGCTGATGCCCCGGAAGACCTTGAGGATGCCGGGCGGATCGAGGCGGGGCAGCAGCACCGAGGTGTTCGACTGCTCACCGGTCAGCACGCGTGCCCCGACGAGGGCCTCGGGGTCGAGCCCGACAGGCCCCCGGGCCCCGTCCTGGGCCCCGACCGAGCGGGCCACGGCCAGCCAGGCGCGCAGGAATGCGGGGTCGTGGCAGCCGTCCACGACCACCACGACCCGGCCCTGCACCTCGACGGCACCGACCACCCCAGGACCGGGATGCTGCTCAGGTCGCAGGGTGACCGGGACCTGGAGCACCCCGCCCCCCGGGAGCCGCAGCAGCAGGAGGAGCACCTCGGCCTCGCCGGCCGGGTCGGTCAGGTCGACCACGCCGATGCTGCTCAACGCCGCGGTCGTGCCCTTGGCCGGGAACCACCGCTGCTCGGGGGCCCACGCTGCCACGGCGGCGACGAGGTCGGCCTCGGCGGGTGTGACGGGCCGGGCCGGGAGTGGGGACTCCGTCGTGTCCTGCGCTCTCATGCCGACCTCCGCCGGGTTCGTCGTCTGGCCTCGGGCCGAGCCCTCAGCCGCTGGGTGTGACCGTCAGCCAGAAGAAGTCGCGTGAGCCGAGGGTCATGACCGTCTCGCCGCGATGGTCGACGGGCGGGAACTCGGCCCCGCCGAAGACGTCGTGCAACGCGTAGTCGTGGTGGTCGGGGAGCTTGATGCGGGCCGAGCGCGGGGTCGAGGCGAGGTTCGCGACGCACAGCACGGTCTCCTCGGCCGAGCGTCGCAGGTAGGCCAGGACTGCGTCGTTGTCCGTCGTCAGGGCGACGAACTCTCCCGTGCCGAACACGGGGTGCTGGCGACGGACGGCCAGCATGCCGTGGACCCAGTGCAGCAACGAGGTGGGCTGCACGAGCTGGGCCTCGACGTTGAGCGCCGTGAAGTGGTGCGCGAGGGACTGCACCACCGGCAGGTAGAGCTTGCCCGGGTCGCTCGTCGAGAACCCCGCGTTGCGGTCGGGGGTCCACTGCATGGGCGTGCGCACCGCGTCGCGGTCGGGCAACCAGATGTTGTCGCCCATCCCGATCTCGTCGCCGTAGTACAGGCACGGGCTGCCCGGGAGGGACAGCAGCAGGGCGTGCGCGAGCTCGATCTCGGCCCGCGAGTTGTCCAGCAGCGGTGCGAGCCGCCGGCGGATGCCCACGTTGGCGCGCATGCGCGGGTCGGGGGCGTACCACCCGTACATCGACGCGCGCTCCTCGGTCGAGACCATCTCGAGGGTCAGCTCGTCGTGGTTGCGCAGGAAGGTGCTCCACTGCCCCCCGGCCGGCACCTGGGGCGTGTCGGCGAGGATGTCGACGATCTGGTTGGCTCGCTGGTCCTTGATCGAGTAGAAGATCCTCGGCATCACCGGGAAGTGGAAGCACATGTGGCACTCGGGTGCGTCCTCGGTGCCGTAGTAGGGGATGACGTCCTCAGGCCACTGGTTGGCCTCGGCGAGCATGATCCGGCCAGGGAACTCCTCGTCGACCATCCTGCGCATCTCGGCGAGGTAGGCGTGCGTGCGCGGCAGGTTCTCGCAGTTGGTGCCCTCCTCCTCGAAGAGGTACGGCACGGCGTCGAGCCGGAACCCGTCCACGCCGATGCGCAGCCAGAAGCGCGCGACGTCCTTCATGGCCTCGCGCACGCTGGGGTTCTCGAAGTTGAGGTCGGGCTGGTGGCTGAAGAACCGGTGCCAGAAGAACTGCCGTCGCACGGGGTCGAAGGTCCAGTTCGACGTCTCGGTGTCGACGAAGATGATGCGCGCGTCCTCGTAGCGTGTGTTGTCGTCGCTCCACACGTAGAAGTCGCCGTACGGGCCCTCCGGGTCCGAGCGCGAGGCCTGGAACCACGGGTGCTGGTCGCTGGTGTGGTTCATCACCAGGTCGATGATGATCCGGATGCCGCGCTCGTGGGCCTTCTCGATGAGCTCAGTGAAGTCCTGCAGGGTGCCGTACTGCGGGGCGATCGCGGTGAAGTCCGCGACGTCGTAGCCACCGTCGCGCTGGGGCGAGGGGAAGAAGGGCGGCAGCCACAGGCAGTCGACACCGAGCCACTGCAGGTAGTCCAGGCGCTCGATCAGACCGCGCAGGTCGCCGATCCCCGCGCCGGTCGAGTCGGCGAAGGACTTGAGCATGACCTCGTAGAAGACGGCGGTCTTGTACCAGTCAGGGTCCTGGGAGAGGCCCTGCGGCTCGATCCGGGGCAGTCCGGCCAGGGGGTCCGGTCGCGCGGGCAGGGCGCTGCGCGGGTCGACCGCGCGGGTGGTCGCGGCCTCGCGGGACGTCTCGTGGTGGCGGTCGCTCACAGCGGCCTCACGGCGATCACGTGGGCGCACTGGCTCCACGGGTCGAGGCGGACGTAGGGGCGCGCCCCCCAGGCGTAGGTCGCCCCCGACAGGAGGTCGTGGGCACCGAAGAGGGCGCCGTCGCCGTCAGGGAGGCCTAGAGCCTCGAGGTCGAGCTCGATGACCCCTTCGTGGGCCTGGTGCGGGTCGGTGGTGACGACCACGATCACCGTGTCCTCGCGGCCGGTCGGGGACTGGGCGGCGGTCACGCGGCGTGAGAAGCACAGGAGCGAGGAGTCCGAGGTGCGGTGCACCGTCAGCCCGCGCAGCCGCTGGAGGGCCGGGTGCTCTCGACGGATCTCGTTGAGCCGGGTCAGCAGCGTAGAGATGCCGATGCCCTCGGCAGTCGACCAGTCCCGGGGCTTGAACTCGTACTTCTCGTTGTCGATCTGCTCCTCGACCCCGGGGCGCGGGACGTTCTCGACGAGCTCGTAGCCCGAGTAGATGCCCCAGGTCGGTGCTCCTGTGGCAGCGAGGACGGCCCGGATGGCGAAGGCCGCCGTGCCTCCGTGCTGCATGTAGGGGGTGAGGATGTCGTGGGTCGTGGGCCAGAAGCTCGGGCGCATGTAGGCGGCGGCCTCGCCCGAGACCTCGGTCAGGTACTCGGCGAGCTCGGCCTTGGTGTTCCGCCAGGTGAAGTACGTGTACGACTGGTGGAAGCCGATCCGCGCGAGGGTGTGCATCATCGCGGGGCGGGTGAAGGCCTCGGCGAGGAAGATCACCTCAGGGTGGTCCCGCGCGACGTCGGCCAGGATCCGCTCCCAGAAGGACAGCGGCTTGGTGTGCGGGTTGTCGACCCGGAAGGCCGTGACGCCATGGTCGATCCACACCTGCAGGACCCGGCGGACCGCGTGGTAGATGCCCTCGGGGTCGTTGTCGAAGTTCAGGGGGTAGATGTCCTGGTACTTCTTCGGCGGGTTCTCGGCGTAGGCGATGGTCCCGTCGATGCGCGTGGTGAACCACTCAGGGTGCTCGGTGACCCACGGGTGGTCCGGAGAGCACTGCAGCGCCAGATCCAGGGCGACCTCGAGGCCGTTGTCCCGGGCGGTCGCCACGAAGGCGTCGAAGTCCTCGAAGGTGCCCAGCTCGGGGTGGATCGCGTCGTGCCCGCCCTCGGGGGAGCCGATCGCGTAGGGCGACCCCGGGTCCCCCGGCTCGGTGGTGAGGGCGTTGTTGCGCCCCTTGCGGTAGGTGGTCCCGATCGGGTGCACCGGGGTCAGGTAGACCACGTCGAAGCCCATCTCGGCGATCGCGGGGATCCGCTCGGCTGCGGTGCGGAGCGTGCCCGACCGCCACTCGCCCGTGGCCTCGTCGAGCTCGGCCCCCTCCGAGCGCGGGAACATCTCGTACCAGGCCCCGACCATCGCGAGCTCGCGCTGGACGTCCAGGTCGTAGGTCTCCGAGACGGTCACGTGCTCACGCAGGGGGTGTGTGGCGAGGGCGTGCTGGACCGCGGGCGCGGTGCCCGAGGCCAGCCTGGCGGTGGGCTGCTGGTGGGTGTCTCGCAGGCCCCGCACCGCCTCGCGCAGGCTCGAGGTGGCCTCGGCCGTCAGCCCGTCGCGCTCAGCGGCGCGCTCGAGCAGCGCGGCGCCCTCGGCGAGCATCACCTCGACGTCGACCCCGGCCTCGACCTTGATCGTGGCGTCGTGCAACCAGGTGCCGTACGGGTCGGACCAGCCCTCGACGCGGAAGGTCCAGGCCCCGGGTGCGTCGGGCACCAGGTCCGTGCGGTAGGTGTCCAGACCAGCGTTGACGACGTCCATGCGGACGCTCTGGCGATCGGTGCCGTCGGGAGCGACCAGCACGGCGGTCGCGGCGACGGCGTCGTGCCCCTCGCGGAAGACGGTGGCGGTGACCTCGACGGCCTCACCGACGATCGCGCGGGCGGGCCATCGGCCACCCTCGACCACGGGACCGACCGAGATCACGGGGATACGCCCGATCTCGGTGCGGCTGGCGTCAGAGGACGGGGGGAGAGCTGAGTCGGGGGACACCGTGCTCCGTGGGGTCGCTGGGGCAGGGAAGGCGGGAGGCCGGGTCGTGGGGCGGTCGTCCGTCTGAGGGGCGGGGTCCCGCGGCGGGATCGGCGGCGTGGTCGGCGTCACCCCCCGAACCTACCCAGCCGGGATGGTGGTCGGCATCCGGTGGGCGCGTCTGCCCGGGCGTGTCGGCGGGTGGTGCGGCGGGTCGGCGCACCGCGGGGTCACCCTGCGTAGACCCGCATCGACAAGGGCTCGACCATCAGGACCGTCCCAGGTGCGGGGGCCCCGGCGCCGTTCGCGCCGGCGCCGTCCGGGTCCGTGAGGTCGTCCGGGTGCTCGGCGACGCTGTCCCACAGCAGGTGCCAGGCGCCCGGGGCGGCCGGGGGGACGGTCACCTCGACGGGGTCCAGCGAACCGTTGATGATCATGAGGACGGCCGAGCCGTCCCGTGCGGTGCGGATCATCTGCAGGGTCCGGACGGCGGGGTCGTGCCACCGGTCGTGGTCGAACGCGGTGGCCTGCGGGGTCAACCAGTCGAGGTCGGGCCGCGGGTCGTGACCCGGCCTCGGCCGACCGAGGTAGAACTCGGTCTCGCGCAGGGCCGGGTGCTCACGGCGCAGCCGGAGGAGGTGCTGGGTGGTGGCCAGGAGGTCGGAGCGCCACGGGGTCAGGTCCCAGTGCAGCCAGGAGAGCTCACCGTCCTGGCAGTAGGCGTTGTTGTTCCCGTTCTGGGTGCGCCCGATCTCGTCCCCGGCCGTGAGCATCGGGACGCCGGCGGACAGCACCAGGGTGCCCAGCAGGTTGCGGATCGAGCGGCGACGCAGGGGGACGATCTCCATGCCGACCGAGGAGGCGCCGACCGGTCCCTCGAGCCCGTGGTTCCAGGACCGGTTGTTGTCGGTGCCGTCGCGGTTGCCCTCACGGTTCGCGTGGTTGTGCTTGTGCGAGTACGCCACGAGGTCCGCCAGGGTGAAGCCGTCGTGCGCCGTCACGTAGTTCACCGAGGCGACGACGCCGCGCATCAGCGGCGGGTCGCTGTAGCCGAACAGGTCGGCCGAGCCCGCCAGGCGCGTCGCGAGCTCGGCGACCCCGGACCCGAGCCGGCCGTGCGCGGCCTGACCGGGGTCCACGAGCCAGAAGGTCCGCACCGCGTCGCGGAAGCGGTCGTTCCACTCGGAGAAGGGCGCCGGGAACCCGCCCGTGCGCCACCCTCCTGGCCCGACGTCCCAGGGCTCGGCGATCAGCTTGCGCCGGCTCAGCACGGGGTCCGCCTGGAGGGCCACGAGGAACGGGTGGTCGGGGTCGTACCCCTCCTGGCCGCGTCCCAGGGTCACGGCGAGGTCGAACCGGAAGCCGTCGACCCCGACCACCTCGGCCCAGTAGCGCAACGAGTCCAGCGCCATCTGCACCACGCGCGGGCGTCGGAAGTCCAGCGAGTTGCCGCAGCCCGTCACGTCGGCGAACCGGGCGGGGGAGCCGCCGTCGTGCAGGTAGTAGACGGTCGGGTCCAGGCCGCGCCAGCTCAGCTGCGGGCCGTCGGTGCCCCCCTCGCAGGTGTGGTTGTAGACGACGTCCAGGACCACCTCGATGCCGGCCTCGTGCAGCAGCCGGACCATGCCCTTGACCTCGGTCAGGACGGCCTGGGGGCCCTCCGCCCGCGCCTCGGCGGTCGCGTAGCGGGGCTCGGGGGCGAAGAAGGCCAGCGTGTTGTAACCCCAGTAGTTGGTCAGCCCCTGCTCGACGAGGTGCGGCTCGCTGACCGAGGCATGGATCGGGAGCAGCTCGAGGGTCGTGACCCCCAGCCCTCGCAGGTGCGCGATCGTCGCCGGGTGCGCGAGCCCCGCGTAGGTGCCGCGGAGCTCGACGGGCACCTCGGGCAGCTGGGCCGTCAGCCCGCGGACGTGGGCCTCGTAGACGACTGTCTCCCCCCAGGGGACCTCGGGGAGAGCCACGGGGGGCGCGTCGAAGCGGTCGTCGACCACGACCGAGTGCGGGACCGCGGCCTTCGAGTCGGTGGGGTCGGGGAGGGGGCCGCGCTCGTCCTGCTCGCCGTCGAGCCGGTGACCGTGCACCGCCTGGCCGAGCTCCAGCTCCCCCTCGACCGCGCGGGCGTAGGGGTCGACGAGCAGCTTCGCCGGGTTGTAGCGGGTCCCCGCGCGCGGGTCCCACCGGCCGTGGGCGCGGAAGCCGTAGTGCTGCCCCGCGCCGACTCCGGGCACGCAGGCCGACCACACCCCGTGGACCGGTCCTTCGAGCGGGATGCGCCGCTCGCTCCACCCGTCGGCCGAGGAGGGGTCGCGGTCGAGCAGGCAGAGGTCCACCGCGTCGGCGTGCGAGGCCAGCACCGCGACCTCGAGGCCCTCGGGGGACAGGGATGCCCCGAGGCGGGGCGGGAGGGGGCGGGTCACGGTCACCCAGTCTGGACCACGCCGGGACCCCGGGGGAGGACCAGCCACGGTGCGGACGTCCCGGGTCGGAGGTCCCGGTGCTCGCGCGGTAGCCTTCCCAGGGCTGTCGGCGAGGAGGAGGAGACCGGTGAGCATGAAGATCGTGGTCTGCGTCAAGCACGTCCCGGACCTGCAGGGCGACCGGGGCTTCACCCCCGAGGGGCGGGTCGACCGCAGCCAGGGCGACGGCACCCTCAACGAGCTCGACGAGAACGCCGTCGAGGCGGCGGTCACCCTCGCCGAGACCCACGGCGGCGAGGTCACCGTCCTGACGATGGGCCCTCCGGACGCCGAGGACGCCGTGCGCCGCGGCCTGCAGATGGGCGCCGAGCACGCGGTCCACGTGGTCGACGACGCGCTCGCGGGCTCAGACGCCTTCGCGACGGCGACCGTGCTGGCTGCTGCTGTTCGCCGGATCGCCGCGGACGGCCCGGTCGACCTGGTCGTGACCGGCATGGCCGCCCTCGACGGCCTCATGTCGGTGGTGCCCACCCTCCTCGCCGCCGAGCTGGACCTCCCGCAGGCGACCCTGGCCGCCGAGCTGACGCTGACCGGCGAGGACACACGGACCGTGCGGGTGCGCCGCGACCTCGACCACGTCGTGGAGGTCCTCGAGGCGGACCTGCCGGCCCTGGTCTCGGTCACCGACCAGGCCAACCAGCCCCGGTACCCGAACTTCAAGGCGATCATGGCTGCGCGCAAGAAGGCGGTGTCGACGTGGTCCCTCGCCGACCTCGGGGTCGACCCGGCCGCCGTCGGGCAGGCCGCGGCCCGCACCACGGTCGTCGAGGCGAGCCCGCGCCCCCCGCGCGAGGACCGCGTGCTCATCACGGACGAGGGTGACGCCGGCCTGCGGCTGGCCGCCTACCTCGTCGAGAACCGTCTCGTCTGAAGGAGCCCTGATGACTCAGCCTGCCGTCCTCGCCCTCGTCGACCACCACGACGGCGTCGTGCGTGCCCCGGCCTTCGAGCTCCTGACCCTGGCCCGGTCGGTCGGTCCGGTCGAGGCCGTCTGGCTCGGCAGCGGCCTGGCCGGAGCCCTCGACCTCCTGGCCGAGCACGGCGTGAGCACCGTCCACCACGTGGACCTCGACGCCGAGGCCACCGTGGCGACCTCGGCGCGTGCCCTGGCCGAGATCCTGGTCGAGAGCGGCGCCACCACGGTGCTGCTGTCCTCGACCTTCGAGAACAAGGAGGTCGCGGCCCTCACGGCGCACGAGACCGGGGCAGGTCTGTCGGTCGACGCCGCGGGGCTCGAGCGGTCCGGCGAGGGGCGCCTCGTCGTCCACCAGCAGGCCTTCGCCGCGACCTGGACCCTTCAGGTCGAGATCACCACGCCGCGGGCGGTGGTCGCGGTCAAGCCCAACGCCGTCCCGGCCGAGGCGGCACCGACGGGTGAGACCCCCCAGGTCGTCTCGCACGCCCTCGTCCACCCGCCCGCCGCACGCACGCGGGTGGTCGAGCGGACGGTCCGGCCGTCCTCGGGGCGGCCTGAGCTCGGGGAGGCCCAGGTCGTCGTCGCCGGGGGGCGCGGGACCGAGGGGGACTTCTCCGCGGTCGAGGAGCTCGCCGAGGTGCTCGGCGGCGCCGTCGGGGCGACCCGAGTCGCCACCGACGAGGGCTGGATCGGCCACGAGACCCAGATCGGTCAGACGGGGGTCACCATCTCGCCCCGCCTCTACGTCGGGGCCGGGGTCTCGGGGGCCGTGCACCACCGTGGCGGCATGCAGTCCTCCGGGACCATCGTCGCGGTCAACGCCGACCCCGAGGCGCCGATCTTCGAGATCGCCGACTTCGGCGTGGTGGGTGACCTCTTCACGGTGCTGCCGCAGGCCGCGGCCGAGGTCCGTCGGCTCAAGGCCGAGCAGGCCTGACCGGCTCTGGCTCCGGACCGGCTCTGGCTCCGGTCAGAGAGACCGGAGCCAGGCGAGGGCCTCGAGGCCCTGTGCCCGCTGGAACTCGCGCAGGTTCCCGATGCCGGGTGGCGGGGGCTGCACCGCCCCGTGCACGAAGTAGCCGGTCAAGGCGGCGAGGGTCGACCGCACGGCGTCCGGGTCGGCGCTGCGGGAGACCGGATGCTCCCAGAAGATGCTCCCCGGGTCGCCACCGCCCTGCATCGCGACGCTCGGGAGCATGCTCAGGAGGTCATACCACGGGGCACCTGCTGCGGCGGCCCAGGGCCAGTCGATGAGCCAGACCGTGCCGTCAGCCTCGATCATGACGTTGTCCGCGCGCAGGTCGCCGTGCACGAGGCACTCGCCGGCCGCGGCCTCCGGGGCGTCCTGGGCCCAGTGCGCGAGGTCGTTCAGGTGCTCCCGCAGCCACGCCCCGTGCTCGCCCGCGGCGGCGACGGCGGCGTCGATGCTCGCGGGGTCGTCGGCGAGGCGCTGCCAGGACGAGGCGAGGGCGGACAAGTCGTCGGCCAGCGGGTGCAGGTCTCCCCGGGCACCGCTGCCGGTCTCGGCCAGGTCCTGGACCGCCGCCAGCACGAGCCCGAGCTCCTCGGGCTGCCAGGGCATCGCCGGGCTGCGACCGTGCACGGCCTGGAAGCCGAGCAGCACCCACGTGCCGTCGTCGTCGGACCACAGCAGGCGGGGGGACCGCACCTCGGCGGGCAGGGCGCGGGCCGCGACCACCTCGGCGCGGGCGAGATCGGGGGAGTCGGGGTTCTGCTCGGGGGAGACGGCCTTGACGAAGACCTCGGTGCCGTTGCCCAGCTCGACGGTCGCGGCGTACCCGGGGCTGAAGCCGCTGGTCGCGCTCGCCTCGCTGACGACCTCGGCGCCCGCCAGGTCGGCGATCCGGGAGCGCACCGACCGGGGCAGGTCAGCCCAGCCGAGGCGTGATCCGCTGAAGGCGCGAGGTCCCGTCTCGTTGGTGGTCATCGGAGTTGATTGTGCCAGCAGGTTCGTAGACTCCCGTCTCGTGACCGTCTACCTGGACCATGCGGCGACCACGCCGATGCACCCGCGAGCCGTCGCGGCGATGGTCGAGCAGCTCGCCCGGACGGGCAACCCCTCCTCCCTGCACGGTGCCGGACGTACCGCCCGGCGCGTGGTCGAGGAGTCCCGCGAGTCCCTCGGTGCGGCGCTCGGGGCGCGACCCAGCGAGGTGGTGCTGACGGCGGGCGGCACCGAGGCCGACAACCTCGCGATCAAGGGCCTGGCCTGGGCCCGGCGCGCCCGCGACCCTCGCCGACGGCGGGTGCTGGTCTCGGCCGTCGAGCACCACGCGGTCCTGGACCCCGCCGTCTGGCTCGCCGAGCACGAGGGCTTCGAGGTCGTCCTGCTGCCGGTCGACCGGGACGGCCGGCTCGAGGTGGACGCCCTGGCCGAGGAGCTCGCCGCGCATGGTGGCCAGGCGGCCCTGATCAGCGTGATGTGGGCGAACAACGAGATCGGCACCGTGCAGCCCCTCGACGAGGTCGTCTCCCTCGCGGGCCGCCACGGGGTCCCGGTGCACGCCGACGCGGTGCAGGCCGTGGGGCAGCTCGAGGTGGACTTCACGGCCTCGGGGCTCGACGCCATGACGGTCTCGGGGCACAAGGTCGGTGGGCCGGTCGGGGTCGGCGCGCTCGTGGCGCGGCGTGGCCTCGACCTGACCCCGGTGCTGCACGGGGGCGGCCAAGAGCGGGCCGTGCGCTCCGGGACGGTCGACGTCGCCTCGGCGCGGGCCATCGCGGTGGCGGTCGAGGACGCCGTCACGCACCGCGCGACGCACGCCGAGCGTCTGGCCGGCTTGCGTGACGCCCTCGTCGCCGGGGTGCGGGACGGGGTGCCCGAGGCCGTGCT
>NZ_JALPKN010000094.1 GCF_023630195.1 Actinotalea sp. C106
CGGCGAGCCGCGCGGCCCAGCGAGCAGCGGCGCGCCGTGTCGAGCGTCGCCGCGCGTCCGTCGCCAGGGGCACGCGTCCCAGGTCGGTCCGCGAGGGCAGCACCTGGCTGCCCTCGAGGACCATCTGGGCGCTCACCGCCGTGGACTCGAGCTCGGTCCGCGGCCTGCCGCCCGGAGGGCAGCAGCCCAGGTCCTCGCAGGAAGGGTCGTAGTAGCCCTCGGGGCCCACGGCCCAGCACGCCACCCCCGTGAGGAAGGGCTCCGACGCACGGCCGAGATGGGCTCGTGCAGCGCGGGCGAGACCGCCGCCGTGAGCAGCGCGGAGGTCGCGCCCGGAGTAGAGCACCAGGACCGCGCTGCGGGCGCCGTCCTCGACCAGGTAGGTCACCAGCGAACGAGCCAGCTGCGGACCGTCCTCGGCGTCGGTCAGGTCCTCGAGGTCGACCCGGGCGACCAGACCGACGCGCCCCGAGCCCCGGAGGCTCACGACCACGGCGCTCTCGTGCGGCTCGAAGCCCAGCTGGAACGGGATGAAGGCCAGGAGCTCTCGCGGCTCCCCTACTCGGATTGTCGTCTGCATGACCCGATCCGACACCCGGGGCCCTCCCCCGCGGCGCCAGGGCCCGCTCACCTGTGGACCGCGCCGCACCGGGTGAAGCTGTGGATTTCACCCGGGTGGCGCTCTCGGTGCTGCGGCCCTTCCGGGACTACCGTGGAGGCATGGCCACGGTGGCGGCACGAACCCGACCGAGGCGCACAGCGCGCCTGGTCTCCGTGCTGGCCGCGGGAGCCGCGCTCACGGGACTCACCGGCTGCGCGAGCGGCGCCGAGGACAGCACCGATGCCGCGGTGGAGACCCTCGTCACCACATCGCCGACCGCAGAGGCGTCGCCCGATCCCACCCCCGAACCGACGGCCGCCGAGACCTGGTCCCTCCCGGCACCCGACGGGCATGCCGAGGTCGGCGACCTGGTCGACGGCTTCCCGACCGACCTCCTGCCCGTGCCGAGCGACGCCGTCGTCCTCGTGACCTCGGCGGTCCCGGTCGGCGACGCCGACGTGCAGGAGGTGTCGCTCAACCTTCGGACCCAGGCCACGGCTCAGGACCTCGTGCGGCTGTACCGCAGCGCCCTGCTCGATGCCGGCTTCACCGAGACCGAGCAGCCAGGCACCCAGTCGGACCTGGCCGCCGAGTCGATCTTCACCCGCTCAGGGGGCGACGAGATCGTCTCGATCGGCGTGCTCGAGGTCGACGGCGGACGGACGGTGACGATCGGCGGGCGGATCCGCACGACCACCTGAGCACGGGAGCACGGGCACCCCGACCTGGTGCCGCCGTAGGGTGTGGCGGTGGCCTCCTCCCCCTCCTCGCTCGTCGACGTCGATCAGGTCCGCCACGACGTCGACGAGATCCTGGCCGATCACGTCGCCGCCCTGAGGGTCGAGCTCGAGCACCTCGGGCCAGCTGTCACGCCCCTCGTCGAGGCGGTCGAGCGCATGCTGAGCGGCGGGAAGAGGTTGCGCGCAGCCTTCTGCTACTGGTCCTGGCGTGCCCATGGCGGGAGCGACCTCGGCACCGCCCGGGGCGCCTCCGAGGGCGTCGACGCGTCCCGGACCGCGGTGCTCCGGGTGGGCGCTGCTCTCGAGCTCTTCCAGGCAGCGGCCTTGTTCCACGACGACGTGATGGACGACTCCGACACCCGCCGGGGCAAGCCCTCGGCGCACCGCCACTTCGCCGAGGTGCACCAGGGAGCGGGATGGGCCGGCTCTGCCCGGCGATTCGGCGAGTCGGCGGCGATCCTGCTCGGCGACCTGAGCCTCATCGCGAGCGAGCGAGAGCTCGCCCTCGCCGTCGCCGGACTGCCCGAGGCCGCGCGGCTGCGGGTGCGCGGGGTCTTCGACCGGATGCGCACCGAGGTCACCGTGGGCCAGTACCTCGACGTGCTCGTCCAGGCGACGCCGTGGGGTGAGGACCCCGTGGCCGACGAGGAGCGCGCGCGCCAGGTCATCCGGGCCAAGAGCGCCCGCTACAGCGTCGAGCACCCGATGGCGCTCGGAGCTACCCTCGCCGGGGTCGACGACGAGACCCTCCGCCGGTGTCGAGGGATCGGCCTGCCGCTCGGAGAGGCCTTCCAGCTGCGCGACGACCTGCTGGGGGTGTTCGGCGACCCGGGGGTGACCGGCAAGCCCGCGGGTGACGACCTGCGCGAGGGCAAGCGGACCGTGCTCGTGTCCCGCGCGCTGCGTGGGGCAGACCGCGACGGGCGAAGCCTCGTCCTGGAGCGGCTCGGAGCCCCCGACCTGACCGCGGAAGGCATCGACGACCTCCGGGCCGTGATCGTGCGTACCGGCGCCGACCGTCAGGTCGAGCAGCTCATCGCCGAGCTGGCCGACCCAGCGCTCGCCGCGCTCGAGGAGGCGACTCTCGCCGAACCGGGACGGTCCATGCTCGTCGAGCTGGGCCGAGCCGCGGTCGACCGGCAGACCTAGAAGGCCTCGGCCTGGGCCCGCCGCCGGATCTCCGTCTTGTGCCCGGCGGCCAGGGCCTCGATCGGACTGCGCACCGGCACCGGGCCGTTGCCCAGTCCCTCGAGGGACGGGTCCGGGGTGAAGAGCCAGCGGATAGCCTCCTCGTCGCTCAGCCCGGCGTCCCTGAGGAGCACGAGCGTGCCCTGCAACGAGGGGACGACCTCCCAGCCGCCGTCGGCGCGCTCCACGAGGAACCGCTCGGGCACGCTGAGGATCTTTCGCTCACCGTGGCGGACGGCGATGAACCGCCCCTCCTGCATCTGGCGTCGGACCTTGCCGACGTCGAGGCCGAGGCGGTCGGCGACGTCAGGGAGCGGCAGCCAGTGGTCGACGAGGGCATCGAGATCAGTCACCTCGCCAGCCTAGGGCCTGCGGATCACCCGCACGGCCCAGCCCTCGACCTTCCCCCGGAGGCCGGAGTGGGCTACGTTCACTTCAGTCACATCAGTCACACCAGTACCTCGAGCCTCTTCAGCCCCACGAAACACCCCGGGATGGACCATGACCCACGCTGCCGCGCCGTGCGCAGACCTGACCTCGATCCGCCGACGCCGCACCGCAGGCGGGACCGGGATGGGCCTCGCCCTGGCCGTCGCGTCCGTCGCGGGCACGGGCACCGCGGCCCACGCCGAGGACTACACGGTCAAGGAGGGCGAGACCGTGAGCCACATCGCGCTGCGGACCTCGACCTCGGTCTCCCAGATCGTCGCCGCCAACGGACTCGACCAGCGCGCGTTCGTGCGGGCCGGTCAGACGCTCACGATCCCCACGGCCACGAGCTCCTCGAGCACCGCTGCCCCGGCGGCACCCAGCACTGCCTCCCACACCGTGGTGCGCGGAGACACGGTCTCGGCGCTCGCCACCCGCTTCGGCACCACGACCGCGGCGATCATCGCGGCCAACGGGCTGGACAGCACCGCCCTGATCCGCATCGGCCAGGACCTCACCATCCCCGGGTCCGGCGGAGCGAGCACCTCCACGGCCGCAACGCCGACGAGCACCGCGAGCCCGACGAAGCACACCGTCGCCCGGGGCGAGACGGTCTCCGGCCTGGCCACGCGCTACGGCACGACGACCGCGGCGATCGTCGCGGCCAACGGGCTGGACAGCACCGCCCTCATCCGCATCGGCCAGGGTCTCAGCATCCCCGCCCAGGGCGCCGCGAGCACCACCACCGTCGTCCCGACCTCGTCGGCGACGAGCACCGCGCCGTCGGCCACTCTCGTCGGCAACACCTTCCTCGGACGCACCTACCCGGCGGCCACCGTCGCATCGGCCAACGAGAACAAGGCCACGCTGCTCAGCGTCGGCGTGCCGTCGACGACCGAGATGCAGGCCCTCGTCGCCCGCACCGCGCGGGACATGGGCGTCGACCCCGCCCTGGCCCAGGCCATCTCCTTCCAGGAGTCCGGCTTCAACCACACGTCGGTCTCCCCCGCCAACGCGATCGGCGCCATGCAGGTGATCCCGTCCTCGGGCGACTGGGCCTCGGACCTGGTCGGGCGCGAGCTGAACCTGCTCGACCCTCAGGACAACGCCGTCGCCGGCGTCGCGATCCTGCGCCAGCTGGTCAGCACCAGCCCCGACCTGGGCACCGCGATCGCGAGCTACTACCAGGGGCAGGCAGGTGTGCGGAAGCACGGCATGTACCCGGACACGCGTCGGTACGTCGCCAACGTCCAGACCCTCATGTCGCGGTTCGCCTGATGGGTTCTGCGCCCCCTCGACCGTAGACTGCGGCACGTGGCTGCGACTCTGACGGACCCGCTCCTCGGCCATCTGGTCGACGGACGGTACGAGGTGCTGTCCAAGATCGCTCGCGGCGGGATGGCCACGGTCTACCTCGCCAACGACCGCCGCCTCGATCGCGAGGTCGCCCTCAAGGTCATGCACGCCCACCTCGCCGAGGGCGGCGCGGGGTCGGAGTTCGTCGCGCGATTCCGGCGCGAGGCGCGCGCCGCGGCCCGCCTGACCCACCCCGGCCTGGTCGGGGTCTTCGACCAGGGGGTCGACGGCGAGACGAGCTACCTGACCATGGAGTACGTCGACGGGACGAACCTGCGGCGGCACCTGGGCACCCAGGGCGCCCTCACGGTCGACGAGGCGTTCTCGATCGCCGAGTCGGTCCTCGACGCCCTCGCCGCGGCACATCGCGCAGGACTCGTCCACCGGGACGTCAAGCCCGAGAACGTGCTGCTCGCCTCCGACGGCCGCGTCAAGGTCGCGGACTTCGGGCTCGCCAGAGCGGTCACCGAGGTCACCTCGACGACGACCGGCACCGTGCTGGGCACGGTCGCCTACCTCGCCCCCGAGCTCGTCGCCCACGGCAACAGCGACGCGCGCACCGACGTGTACGCCGTCGGGATCTTGCTCTTCGAGATGCTGACCGGGCAGCAGCCCTTCACCGGCGCCACGCCGATCCAGGTCGCCTACCAGCATGTCCACTCGGACATCCCGGCCTCCTCCGACGTGGTCGCCTGGCTCCCGATGGAGATCGACGAGCTGCTCGGCGCCCTCGCCGCCCGCGAGCCGGAGGAACGTCCGGCCCACGCAGCGGCTGCCCTCGACCTCGTGCGCCGGACCCGTGGCTCCCTCGACGAGGCGACCCTGGCCCGTCGGCACGAGGTCCCCGGTGCCGCGCCCCTCGTGGACGAGCACGACGACGAGGAACGTGACGAGCCGGACGCCGACCGGGACGCGACAGCGGTGCTGAGCACAGGGCGCCCGTCCAGCCCTCGACGCCGCGAGACGACCGAGGAGGACGACCCCGGCCGCACGATGGCCCTGCGGATCGGTTCAGGTCTCGACGAGGGACCGGCACCGACCGGCTCCCCGGCGCCGCAGGACGCTCGGTGGCGTCGCAGGGTGCTCGTCGTGCTGACGGCCGTCGCGGTCGCCGCCCTGGGAGGACTCCTCGCGGTCTGGTACACGGTCTACGGGCCGGGTGCGTACACCGAGGTCCCGGACGGGCTGGTCGGCGTGGAGTCCTCGGTCGCCGAGCAGACGCTCACCGCAGCGGGCCTGGGAGCGACGACCGCTGAGGCCTTCGACCCCGAGGTGCCCGCCGGGGACGTCGTGTCCACCGACCCGGCGACCGGGGAGCGCATCGCCGACGACGGCAGCGTCGAGCTCACCGTGTCCCTGGGTCCGGACCTGCGGGACGTCCCCGAGGGCCTCGCCGGCGTTCCTGCCGAGGAGGCCACGACCCTGCTCACCGACGCCGGCTTCGTCGTGCCCGAGCCCACGACCGAGCACCACGACGAGGTGCTCGAGGGACACGTGATCTCGGCCTCGGCCGAGGCCGGTGACCAGCTCCCGGTGGACTCTGAGGTGTCCCTCAGGGTCTCGGACGGACCCGCCCCCGTCACCGTGCGCTCCCTGGTCGGCCTGACCCGCGACGAGGCCGTCGCGTTCCTCGAGGAGGACGGACTCCGCGTCGCCGAGGAGCAGGACTTCAGCACCGAGTACGCCGAGGGACAGGTCATGGCCCAGTCCCCCGCGCCAGACTCCCAGGCCCGCCGGACCGACGTCGTGACGATCACCGTCTCCCAGGGCCCGCCCCTCGTCGCGATCCCTGACGTGTTCGGCATGCAGTACGCGGAGGCGCAGGAGGCCCTCGAGGAGCTCGGGCTCGTCGTCGAGCGGGAGGACTTCCTGGGAGGTGTCTTCGGCACCGTCCGCAACCAGGACCCTGCGGCGGACGAGCAGGTACCGGTCGGCAGCACGGTCACCCTGCGCGTCGTCTGACCCGACCAGACGTGCCCGCCCGCGCGCCTCGCTCCAGGAGGGCGTCGAGCCGCCGGATGCAGCAGAGCCCCGCACCGCGATCAGCGGTACGGGGCTCTGGCTGCGAGCAGGGCGATCAGCCCTGGCGGATCATCTCTGCGACCTGGAAGGCCATCTCGAGGGACTGCTGGTGGTTGAGCCGAGGGTCGACCAGGGTCTCGTAGCGCAGGGCGAGGCCTGCGTCGTCGATCTCCTCGCTCCCCCCGAGCACCTCGGTCACGTCGTCACCGGTGAGCTCGACGTGCAGACCGCCGGGCACGCTGCCCACGGCGCGGTGCACCTCGAAGAAGCCACGGACCTCGTCGAGGACGTCGGCCAGTCGGCGGGTCTTGTAGCCGCTGTCCGAGGTGATCGTGTTGCCGTGCATCGGGTCGCAGACCCACGTGACCGGGCGCCCCGAGGCGGTCACCTTCTCGACGAGCTGGGGCAGGGCCTCACGGATCCGGCCCGCACCCATGCGGGTGATGAAGGTGAGTCGGCCGGGGACGTCGGAGGGGTTGAGCTTGTCCATCAGCGCGAGGGCGTCGTCGGCCGAGGTCGTCGGTCCGAGCTTGACCCCGATCGGGTTGCGCACCCTCGACAGGAAGTCGACGTGCGCACCGTCGAGCTGACGCGTCCGCTCCCCGATCCACAGGAAGTGTGCCGAGCAGTCGTAGGCCGTGCCGGTCCGCGAGTCGATGCGCGTGAGCGCCCGCTCGTAGTCGAGCAGGAGGGCCTCGTGGCTCGAGAAGAACTCGACGGTCCGCAGGGCGTCGAAGTCCGCCCCGCAGGCCGCCATGAAGCGGATCGCGCGGTCGATCTGCTCGGCCGTCGCCTCGTACTGCGCGTAGGCCTTGTTGGCGAGGAACCCGCGGTTCCACTCGTGGACCCGACGCAGGTCGGCGAACCCACCCGTCGTGAACGCCCGGATGAGGTTCAGCGTCGCCGCGGACCGGTTGTAGGCGTCGAGCAGCCGTCGCGGGTCGGGGATGCGCTCCTGCGGCGTGAAGGCGTGGGCGTTGACCGCGTCCCCCCGGTACGCAGGCAGCGTGACACCCTCCCGGGTCTCGTCGTCAGAGCTGCGCGGCTTGGCGTACTGCCCTGCCATCCGGCCCATCTTGATCACGGGCAGGCTCGCGCCGTAGGTGAGCACCACGGCCATCTGCAGGATCGTCTTGATCTTGTTGCGGATGTTGTCCGCCGTGGCCTCGGCGAAGGTCTCGGCACAGTCCCCTCCCTGCAGCAGGAAGGCCTCACCGCGCCCGGCGGCCGCCAAACGCGCGGTGAGCACGTCGGCCTCCCCCGCGAAGACCAACGGCGGCAGGCCCGAGAGCTCCTTCGACACCTGCTCGACCGCTGCGGCGTCGGGCCAGGCCGGCTGCTGGCGAGCCTGCATCGAGCGCCAGCTGTCGAGTCCCGCGACGAGTGCGGGATCTGGCGCGACGCTCATGAGGTGCTCGCGGGGACCAGCGGCTGACCGAGCTCCGTGAGCATCGCACCGAACCACGGCTGCGACACGTCGAAGGCCTTGCCGCCGGCGATGCGCGGGAACGCGATCGCCTTGAGCCGGTCGCCGTCCTCCTCGTCGTGGCCGATGACGCCCGACTCGGCCCGCAGCGCGCACTCCACGGCCAGGTCCGTCATGGACTTGATCAGGCGCAGGTCCTCGGCGTTGGCCGCAGCCGCGCGCGAGTAGTAGCCGCTCTTCTGCACCATGACCTTCTCTGCCCCGAGGCGCTCCGCGAACTGCTGGGCGAACCACTGACCGGGGTTGATGGTGTCGAGCTTGACGTGGCCGAAGGGGTCGCGCTGCACGGTCTCGCCCGCGGCCTCGAGCTGCTCGACGATCTCGTGCATCCCGGCACCCTCGGACAGGAAGATGTTGACGTTGCCCACCTCGTCCATGACGGTGCGCAGGCGCGCGGCCTCGGCCTCGATGTCGAGGGCGAGCTCGGGGACGAAGACCGCGTGCACGTCCCAGCGCTCCCGGGACAGACCGATGCTCGGCACCCACTCCTGCGTGTCGAGCCAGCGGCGGTACTCGGCAGCCGAGGCGGCCGTGAGCCATCCGCAGTGGCGCCCCATGACCTCGTGGACGATCAGCATGCGGTTGCCCGAGCGGTGCTCGCCGATGACGTTCCGCGCGAACCCGGCGGCCTCCTCGGCCGCGGTCCACGCCCCGAGGGACTGCTTGATCGGCACGACGTCGTTGTCGATCGTCTTGGGCAGCCCGACGACGGTCAGCTCGTAGTCGTTGTCGTGCAGGTAGGCGGCCAGGTCAGCCGCCGTCGTGTTCGTGTCGTCGCCACCGATGGTGTGCAGCACGTCGACGCCGTCGGCCTTGAGGCGCTCGGCCGCGACGTGCAGCGGGTCCTGACCCTCCTGGACCAGCCCGCGCTTGACGCAGTCGGCCGCGTTGGTCAGCTTGACCCGCGAGTTGCCGATCGGGCTCCCGCCGAAACGGTGCAGCAGCCCCGCCTTGGCCCGCGCCTCGTCGTCGACCACGATCGAGGTGCCGGTCAGCAGCCCGTGGTAACCGTGCTCGTACGCGATGATCTCGATCTCGGGCGCGATCTCGGTGTATCGCTCGATGAGACCGCCCACCGCGGAGGAGAGGCAGGGGGCGAAACCGCCCGCGGTCAGCAGGGCGACACGACGAACCGACATGGTGAACCTTCCGTTGGGACATCCCCGCCCCGAGCGGCGGGCGCGATCATCCTAGTGGCGTGGGCGTGCCGTCCTCGGGCGGGCCCGGAACCTGGACGTCGGGCGCGGGCCGCCCGCCGGGAGCCACCGGTCCGGCCTCCCCCGGCCGCGGGACGTCCGGGGCGTGACCTGCCGCGATCCTGGCCTTGGCGGTCGCTGCGTAGATGTCGACGTACTCCTGGCCCGAGAGGCTCATCAGGGCGTACATGATCTCGTCGGTCACCGAGCGCAGGATGAACCGGTCGTTCTCCATGCCCTTGTAGCGGCTGAAGTCCAAGGGCTCACCGACGACGATGCCCAGGCGCATCGGCTTGGGGATGACCCGCCCGATCGGCTGCGCGACGTCGGTGCCGACCATCGCCACGGGGATCACCGGCACGCCCGACTCGAGCGCCAGTCGCGCCACACCCGTCTTGCCGCGGTACAGACGGCCGTCAGGGCTGCGGGTGCCCTCGGGGTAGATGCCGAACAGGTTCCCCGACTCGAGCACCCCCAGGCCGGTGTTGAGGGCGGCCTCGCTGGCCTTGCCGCCGCCCCGGTCCACGGGGATGGTCCCGACCCCGCGGAAGAAGCCGGCCTTGAGCCGGCCCTTGACGCCCGTGCCGGTGAAGTACTCGGCCTTGCCGATGAAGCGGATCTTGCGGGACAGCACCAGGGGCAGGACGAAGGAGTCGATCACCGCGAGGTGGTTGCTCGCGAGGATGGCGCCACCGGTCTCCGGGATGTTCTCGATCCCCCGCACCCAGGGTCGGAACATCCCGCGCAGCAGCGGGCCCGCGAGGACCCGCTTCATGAACCAGTAGAACAACCCATCACCTCCGCCGCTGCGTCGACGCACGCCGCACGCAACGTCCTTCCGACTCTAGAGTGCTCTGCATGGCCTCACGTCCGCACTCCGCCGATGAGCCGGCCGACGACGCCCACGACGATCTCGACCACGACCACTCGGCCGACCTGACCGGCCCGGCAGATGCCCCTGACCCGACCGACGTCCAGACGCGCTGGGAGGAGATCGTCGCACAGCTCGGCGATCTCGACGTCGACGCGACGCAGGACCCGACGCGGCCCGCCGAGGCTACCGCCCCCGGTGACGGCTCCCAACCACCCTCTGGGCGACGCGCCGCGCCCCCGACCGGGGCCAGCCCCGGTGACACCCCGTCGGACGAGCAGGGCGCCGCCGTGCCGGCACCGACCGGTCCCCGGGCGTGGAGCCTCGATCCAGCCGTCGAGGAGGCGGAGGAGCACTTCACCCCGCCCGAGCCCGGCCCCGTCCTGGCAGGTGACCCGCTGCTCACGATGGCGTGGGTCGCCGCGCTCGGCGTACCGGTCCTGGTCCTGCTGGGCATCGTGCTGTGGCGTGACATGCCGACCGTCCTGCTGCAGGTCGCCGCAGCCGTCTTCGCGGTCGGGCTCGGGGTCCTCGTCTGGCGGATGCCGCACGAACGCGGGGACGACGACCGGGGGGACGGCGCCGTCGTCTGAGCAGGGAGCAGGTGCCGCTGCGTGCCCGTGCCGGAGCGCACGGCCCTGACCTCAGAGCCGCGCGAGGTCCGCCGCCCCGACGATCCCCGCGTCGTTGCCCGCCGCGGCGAGCTCGATGCGGGCCTCGGGCCGGAAGCCACGCCCGGAGAGCTGCGCGAGGAACGCCTCGCGCGCGGGCTGGAGGAGCAGGTCGCCCGCGGCACCGACCCCGCCGCCGACCACGACCAGGGCAGGGTCGAGGAGGGCCGCGACCGACGCAGACCCGGCACCGATCCACCGGCCGAGCTCAGCCAGCAGCTCGACGGCCAAGGGGTCGCCCTCCTGCGCGGCGACGGTGACCGAGGGCCCGGCCACCCGGGCCGCCTCGCCTCCTGCGAGCTCGAGGAGCC
>NZ_JALPKN010000095.1 GCF_023630195.1 Actinotalea sp. C106
GAGCCCGCGGCCACCGCAGGGGCCCGGCCGTGAGCGGGCCCACCGGGGCGCGAGCCGTCCTGGACCCCGGTCAACCGCGACGCTCCACCACCCGCACGGCCACCCGCACCACCCAGCCGCGGTCCGTCACCGGCCGCACCTGCACCACCGCACCCACTGGAGGCTCCTGTGCCTGACCGTCCCGCACCTGCCCGCAAGTCCACCTCCCGCACCTCGGCCAAGGCCACGCAGCCGCCGCGGCTGAGCGTCATCGGCACCGGGTACCTCGGGGCCACCCACGCGGCGGCGATGGCCGCCCTGGGCTTCCAGGTCGTCGGCTTCGACACCGACCCCACCAAGGTCGCCGCCCTGAGCCTGGGCAAGGTGCCGTTCTACGAGCCCGGGCTCGACGAGCTCCTCGTCGAGCAGGTCGAGAGCGGTCGCCTGCGCTTCACCTCCGACGTGGCCGACGCCGTGGCCTCCTCCGACGTGCACTTCGTGTGCGTCGGCACCCCCCAGCAGGCCACGAGCCACGCGGCGGACCTGAGCCACGTCGAGGCCGCGGTCCGCGCGGTGGCCGAGAACCTCGTCGGGGACGCCCTGATCGTGGGCAAGTCGACCGTGCCGGTGGGCACCGCCAGCTGGCTCCGCGGGCTCCTGGCCGACGCCGCCCCCGCGGGGGTGCGGGCCGAGTTGGTGTGGAACCCCGAGTTCCTGCGGGAGGGCAAGGCCGTCCAGGACACGTTGCACCCGGATCGCGTCGTGGTCGGCGGGGCGAGCGCCCGTGCCGAGGAGCTGCTGCGCACGGTCTACGCCCAGCCGGTGGCCGAGGGCGCCCCCTTCATCAGCTGCGACCTCCCCACGGCCGAGCTGGTCAAGGTCAGCGCCAACGCCTTCCTCGCGACCAAGATCTCGTTCATCAACGCGATCGCCGGGGTGTGCGAGGCGGCGGGGGCCGACGTGACGGTGCTGGCCGACGCCTTGGGGCACGACTCCCGCATCGGCCGGCAGTTCCTCGACGCCGGTCTCGGCTTCGGCGGCGGCTGCCTGCCCAAGGACATCCGAGCCCTGATGCACCGTGCGGGTGAGCTCGGGGCGCACCACGCCTCACGGCTGCTCCAGCAGGTCGACGAGATCAACATGGGCCAGCGCGAGCGCGTCATCGCCATGGCCACCGAGGCCTGCGGGGGCTCGGTCCTCAACCGGCGCATCGGCGTGCTCGGGGCGGCGTTCAAGCCCGACACCGACGACGTGCGCGACTCCCCCGCGCTCAACGTCGCCGCGGCCCTGCACCTGCGGGGCGCCCAGGTCACGGTCTTCGACCCGCAGGCCTCGGACACCGCGCGCCGGACCTTCCCCACGCTGGGCTACGCGGCCTCGGCCGAGGACGCCGTCCAGGGCACCGACGTGGTGCTCCTGCTCACCGAGTGGCCCGAGCTGGTCGCCCTGGACGCCGGACGTCTCGCGGCTCTCACGGCCACCGCGCGGGTGATCGACGCCCGCGGCAAGCTCGACGCCCAGGCGTGGCGGGCAGCGGGCTGGGAGTTCACGGGTCTCGGCAGGATCGCGGCCTGACCCAGGAGCACGTGGTCCTGACCTGACCCGAGAGGTCGGGTCAGGACCCTGACCCAGGCTCGGGCGCCGGGGCGGCGGCGGCCCCCCGGCGCTCGGGCGTGGGCACCGGCCTGCACCGGGTACCCTGGTGCGCGCCGTCCTCGGGGCTCCGAGGACCGTGCGGGCGTAGCTCAATGGTAGAGCCCCAGTCTTCCAAACTGGCTACGCGGGTTCGATTCCCGTCGCCCGCTCCACGGACCGTCGTCATTGCCGACGGCGCGTCCGAGCCGCTAGCGTCAGTCACCTACGACGACGGAAGGACCAGCGATGACCCTCGCCACCTCCGTCCTGGTGCGCGCCGCGGTCGGCGCCCCGTCGTGTCGGTGTCTGTAGAGCGCTGGCCCTGACCCCCGCGGTCATCCCGCCGTCCTTCGACGGCCCACCAGCGCTCGGCCCCGTGCGCGCCCCCGGCGCCGACCTGCACCCGGAGGCAGGACCCTGCAGGATCGTCCACGTGGAATGCCCACGCCCGGACGACCGTTCCACCCGACGACCACCGCGCCCCAGGCGCCCAGTGAGACGAGGACTTCCATGGCCCGCATCTACGACGACGTGACCGCGCTCGTTGGCAACACCCCCCTGGTCCGCCTCAACCGCGTGACCGAGGGCGCCGGCGCGACCGTCGCCGCCAAGCTCGAGTTCTACAACCCGGCCAGCTCGGTCAAGGACCGGATCGGCGTGGCGATCATCGACGCCGCCGAGGCCTCGGGTCAGCTGCCCGCCGGCGGCACCGTGGTCGAGGCCACGAGCGGCAACACCGGCATCGCCCTGGCGATGGTCGGGGCCGCGCGCGGCTACGACGTCGTGCTGACCATGCCCGAGACGATGTCGAAGGAGCGCCGCACCCTGCTGCGGGCCTTCGGCGCCGAGCTCGTGCTGACCCCGGGGGCCGAGGGCATGAAGGGCGCCGTCGCGAAGGCCGAGGAGATCGTCGGGCAGCGCCCCGGCGCCGTCCTGGCCCGCCAGTTCGCCAACGAGGCCAACCCGGCGATCCACCGCGCGACGACCGCCGAGGAGATCTGGGCGGACACCGACGGGGCGGTCGACATCGTCGTGGCGGGCATCGGCACCGGTGGCACCATCACCGGGGTGGGGCAGGTGCTCAAGGAGCGCAAGCCCGGCGTGCAGATCATCGCCGTCGAGCCGGCCGAGTCCCCGATCCTCAACGGCGGCCAGCCCGGCCCGCACAAGATCCAGGGCATCGGCGCGAACTTCGTGCCCGAGATCCTCGACACCTCGGTCTACGACGAGGTCATCGACGTGGACGCCGAGACGTCCGTGCGGGTGGCCCGTGAGACCGCCGAGCGCGAGGGACTGCTCGTGGGTCTCTCCTCGGGCGCCTCGATCCACGCCGCGGTCGAGGTCGCCAAGCGGCCCGAGAACGCGGGCAAGCTGATCGTCGTCATCGTGCCCTCGTTCGGCGAGCGCTACCTGTCGTCGATCCTCTACGCCGACCTCCTGGACTGAGCCCGCATGCTGCGTCTGCGCCGTTTCCTCGCCCTGCTGGGTGAGGACCTCGACGCCGCCCGACGGCGGGACCCCGCCGCGCGGTCGCGCGTCGAGGTCGCCCTGGGCTACCCCGGGGTCCACGCCGTGTGGGCGCACCGTGTCGCGCACCGCATGTGGCGCGAACCGGGCCTGCGCCTGCCCGCCCGCCTGTTCTCGCAGGCGGTGCGGGCGGCGACGGGGATCGAGATCCACCCCGGGGCCCAGCTCGGTCGGCGCCTCTTCATCGACCACGGGATGGGTGTCGTCGTCGGCGAGACCTCCCTGGTCGGGGACGACGTCGTGCTGTTCCACGGCGCGACCCTGGGCGGACGGGCCATGCGCCAGGGCAAGCGGCACCCGACCCTGGGTGACGGCGTGGTGGTGGGTGCCGGGGCGAAGATCCTCGGCCCGGTGTGGATCGGGGACGGCGCCCAGATCGGCGCCAACGCGGTCGTCGTCAAGGACGTCCCTGCGGGGACCGTCGCGGTCGGGGTGCCGGCCGTCGTGCGGCGACGCCCCCAGCACTCGCCGGTGACCGACCTGGTCGAGGACCCGGCCATCTACATCTAGGCCCTGCGCGCCCCCCGCCGGGGCGTCTGCACCGACGAGCCGCCTCGTCCGACACCCCGGACCGACCGGTCCTCGAGCCCGCCTCCCTGGAGGCGGGCTCTTCTCGTCTCGGCATGTGAGCAGTTCCCTGTCCACCCCTTGCCGCGCGGGCACTCGCGCGGTTAACGTCGCAGTGCAGTCTTAAGGACTGAGCGAACCGTCTCACCATGTGAGACCTACGAGGGAAGGAGGCCTGCGCCGATGCTCTGTCACCGTGACATGACGATGGCGCGGCCGATGCTGCCCTCGATGTGTGGCTGCATGCCACGCGCTGGCGCCTGACGCGCTGCCCGCTCCCCGAGCCTGAGCAGACGTCTGGTCCGACGACGGACCTCGGTGGCCAGCGCACCTCCCCCCAGCCCCGCCCGCACGCATCCCCGTGCCTGGTGAGCCGGCCGGCCCCCTGCCTGGAGCCTCGTCGTGCTGCGCCGGTCGCGCCGTCCCCGAGGACCCCTCATGGCCATCACCTCCCCCACCACCGTCCGGACCCATCCCGCGCACCCGGTCTCGATCCGCGACGTCGGCCGTACCTTCCCGGCCCGTGACCGCGGCGGGCGCGACACCCCCGTCCTGGCCGGGGTCGACCTCGAGGTCGAGGCCGGCGAGATCGTCGCCCTGATCGGCGCCTCGGGCTGCGGCAAGTCGACGCTCCTGCGCCAGATCAGCGGCCTCGACACCCCGACGGCCGGGCAGATCCTCGTCGACGCGACGCCCGTCCGCGGCACCGACGAGCGCTCGGCCGTCGCGTTCCAGGAGCCGCGCCTGCTGCCCTGGCGCACCCTGGCCCAGAACGTGGCCCTCGGGCTCCCCCGCGGCACGGACAAGGCCGCCGGCCGCCAGCGGGTCGCCGAGCTCCTCGAGCTGGTCGGTCTGGGCGAGTGCACCCAGTACCGCCCGCGCCAGATCAGCGGCGGCATGGCCCAGCGGACCTCCCTCGCCCGCGCCCTGGCGCGCAACCCCGGTGTCCTCGTCCTCGACGAGCCCTTCGGCGCCCTCGACGCCCTGACCCGCCTGCGCATGCAGGACCTGCTCCTCGACGTGCACGCCGCCGAGCCCACCACCGTCGTCCTGGTCACCCACGACGTCGACGAGGCCCTCTACCTGGCCGACCGCGTGATCCTTCTCGGACGGCCCGAGGGGGCGCCTCGCGGCACGGCGAGCACGGTCCGCACGATCGTGACGGTGCCCGGCACCCGCCCGCGGGACCGCGGCGACGCCGAGCTCGCGCACCTGCGCGTCGGGCTGCTCGAGGGCCTCGGCGTCCATGCCCACCACCAGACCGGCCCGACCCCGTGACCCACCACGCCGGGGACCGACCCCACCAGACCTCGCACGGCCGACCGGCCGCGCGACCCACCAGCACGACCACCACGAGAGGGACCCTCATGAGGATCCGCACCGCACTGTCCGTCACCGCGACGACCGCCGTCGCCGCCCTGATGCTCAGCAGCTGCGCTGCCGGTGAGGGTTCGGCCACCACCGACGACGCCCCCGCCGCCGGCGCCACCACGGCAGGGGGGTGGAGCGCCGACACCCTCGACGTCGACTTCGCCACCTACAACCCGCTCAGCCTCATCATCAAGGAGCAGGGCTGGCTCGAGGAGACCCTCGGCGAGGACGTGACGGTCACCTGGACCCAGTCGGCCGGCTCGAACAAGGCCAACGAGGCGCTGCGGGCCGACGCGATCGACGTCGGCTCGACCGCTGGCTCGGCCGCACTGCTGGCCCGCGCGAACGGCTCGCCCATCCACACCATCGGCATCTACACCCAGCCCGAGTGGTCGGCGATCGTCGTCCCGACCGACTCCGGCATCGAGTCCGTCGAGGACCTCGCCGGCCGGTCGATCGCCGCGACCAAGGGCACCGACCCGTACTTCTTCCTGCTGCAGACCCTCGAGGAGCACGGCCTCGAGCTCGGCGACGTCGAGGTGCAGAACCTCCAGCACGCCGACGGCCGGGTGGCCCTCGAGAACGGGTCGGTCGACGCGTGGGCCGGGCTCGACCCGATCATGGCCGACAGCGAGGTCAACGGTGGCACCGAGCTGATCTACCGCAATATCGACTTCAACACCTACGGCTTCCTCAACGCGACCGAGTCCTTCGTCACGGACTCCCCCGACCTCGCGCAGGTAGTGCTCGACGCCTACGAGAAGGCACGCGCCTGGGCCCTCGAGAACCCCGAGGAGACGGCCCAGATCCTCGCCGACGTCGCGGGCATCGACCTCGAGATCGCCGAGAAGGTCATCATCGAGCGCACCGTGATCGACCTGGACCCCGTCCCGGGCGACGCCCAGCGTGAGGTCCTCGAGGTGGTCGGACCGATCTTCGTCGACTCGGGGGACGTCTCCTCGCAGGACCAGATCGACGAGGCCCTCGACACCCTGTTCGACGACACCTTCGCCTCCGCGGCGGACCCGTCGACCATCGCGGACTGACCGCGACCTGATCCCGTGCCAGGAGGTGGTGGGCCCCCGGCCTCATCACCTACCGGCACGGGATCGACCCACCGCACGTCGAGCAGGGGCAGAAGGAGCCGATCATGACGATCCTCGGGAGCACCGGGACCGGACCCGTCGTCGACAAGGACGGCAGGCCGCTGCGCGGTCTGAACCAGTTCGACACCGGGGCGGTGGAGCCCGCCACCCCGGGCGGCGGCACCGGGCCCGACGCCCGCGACGGCCGGTCTGGTCACCGTCGCGACCCCCTCGCCAGCCGGTGGGGACGCCTCGCGATCGGGCTCGTCGTCCCGGTCGTCCTGCTCGGTCTGTGGCAGCTCGTGACCTCGGTGCTAGGGCTCTTCGCGCCGCACCAGCTGCCCGCCCCGACCGCCGTCTGGCAGGCCGCCGTCGAGCTCGCGACCTGGGACGTCGGTCCGACCCTCTGGGAGCACCTGCAGATCTCGACCCAGCGGGTGCTCCTCGGCTTCGCCCTGGGAGCGGTGCTCGGCCTGGCCGTGGGGGCCCTCGTCGGGCTCTCACGCCTGGGTGACGCCCTGTTCAGCGGGACCTTCGGGGCGATCCGGGCCGTGCCCTCGCTGGGCTGGGTGCCGCTGCTGATCCTCTGGATGGGCATCAACGAGGACTCCAAGGTCACGCTCATCGCGATCGGGGCGTTCTTCCCTGTCTACACGACGGTCGCCTCGGCGCTGCGGCACGTCGACCAGCACCTGGTCGAGGCCGGCCGGGCGTACGGGCTGCGCGGTACCTCCCTCCTGCTCCGGGTCCAGCTCCCGGCCGCGACCCCGGCCGTCGTCTCGGGCCTCCGGTTGGCCCTGGCCCAGTCCTGGCTGTTCCTGGTCGCCGCCGAGCTCATCGCCTCCTCGATGGGCCTGGGCTTCCTCCTCACCGACTCGGCGAACAACGGTCGCACCGACCGGATCCTGCTCGCCCTGGTGATGCTCGCGATCATCGGCAAGCTGACCGACGCCCTCATCGGCGTCGTCGAGAAGCGCCTGCTGCGCCGCTTCTGACCGCACCCCTCCCCTCCACGCTCGTGTCAGAACCCGGGGTGCCCCTGGGTACCCCACGTTCTGACACGAGATGACGACGACCTGAGACGAGCTCGATGACCAGCACCACGGCCCGCACCTCCGCGGCCACCGGCCCGACGACCACCGGCCCGACCATCACCAATCTGCTGACCGAGGCACGCACCGTCCCAGCGCCGGCGGGTGAGTGGAACGTCGGCCCCGCAGACCACGCCCGGCTGGTCGCCGAGGCGGAGGCCGACCACGTGGCCTTCTGGGAGCGGGCGGCCGAGCGGCTCGAGTGGGCCGAGCCCTGGCACACCGCCCACACCTGGTCCCCCGCCGTGCCCGACCCCGAGGACCCCGAGCGCCTCACCGTGCCCGAGGCGACCTGGTTCTCCGGCGGGCGGCTCAACGTCGCCGTCAACTGCGTCGACCGGCACGTCGTCGCGGGGCGCGGGGACAAGGTCGCGCTGCACTTCGAGGGCGAGCGCGGGGACCGCCGCAGCTACACCTACGCCGAGCTGCAGCGCGAGGTGTCCCGGGCCGCGAACGCCCTGACCGACCTGGGCATCGGCCGCGGGGACCGCGTGGTCGTCTACCTGCCGGTGCTGGCCGAGACGGTCGTGGTGACGCTCGCGATCGCGCGGATCGGCGCGATCCACTCGCTCGTCTTCGGCGGGTTCTCGGCCGAGGCCGTCCGCTTCCGCGTGCAGGACACCCGCGCCAAGCTGCTGGTGACCAGCGACGGCCAGTTCCGGCGAGGAGCTGCCGTCCCCACCAAGGCCACCGCTGACGAGGCGGTCGCGGGCCTGGACCACGTCGAGCACGTGCTGGTCGTCCGCCGCACCGGCGAGCAGACCCCCGACGTCCCGTGGACCGAGGGGCGCGACGTGTGGTGGCACGAGGCCGTCGAGACCGCCTCCTCCCACCACGAGCCCGAGGCCTTCGACGCCGAGACCCCGCTGTTCATCATCTACACCTCGGGCACCACCGGGAAGCCCAAGGGCCTGGTGCACACCAGCGGCGGCTACCTCACCCAGGCGTCCTGGACGCACTGGGCGCACTTCGACGCCCGCGAGGACGACGTGCACTGGTGCACCGCGGACCTCGCCTGGGTCACGGCCCACACCTACGAGATCTACGGCCCGCTCTCCAACGGCCTGACCCAGGTCATCTACGAGGGCACCCCGAACACCCCGCACACCGCGCGCCACCTCGAGATCATCGAGCGCTACGGCGTGACGACGTACTACACGGCCCCCACCTTGATCCGCACCCTGATGACCTGGTTCCCGGACGGCCTGCCCCCCGAGCACGACCTCTCCTCCCTGCGCCTGCTCGGCACCGTGGGCGAGTCGATCAACCCCGAGGCCTGGGTCTGGTTCCACCAGCAGATCGGTCGAGGCCGAGCCCCGATCGTCGACACGTGGTGGCAGTCCGAGACCGGCGCGACGATGATCGCCCCGCTGCCCGGGGTCACCACCCTCAAGCCCGGCTCGGCCACGCGACCGCTCCCGGGCATCTCGGCTCTGGTGGTCGACGAGCAGGGCGCGGAGGTGCCACGGGGCGAGGGCGGCTTCCTCGTGGTCGACCGCACCTGGCCAGGGATGGCCCGCACCATCTGGAACGACCCCGAGCGGTACCGGGACGCCTACTGGTCACGCTTCGCCGAGCAGGGCTACTTCTTCGCCGGGGACGGCGCCCGGTACGACGCCGACGGCGACATCTGGCTGCTGGGCCGCGTCGACGACGTCATCAACGTCTCGGGCCACCGGCTCTCGACCATCGAGATCGAGTCCGCCCTGGTCTCTCACCCCGCCGTGGGCGAGGCCGGTGTCGCGGGGGTCGAGGACCCCACCACCGGCCAGGCCGTCGCCGCCTTCGTGATCCCCGCCCGCACCACGGCCGAGCCCGACGACGCCGCGGCCTGGGTGCGCCACGCCACCGAGCTGACCGAGGTGCTGCGCGCCCACGTGGCCCGGGAGATCGGACCGATCGCCAAGCCCCGGGACGTCGTCGTCGTGCCGGACCTGCCCAAGACGCGGTCAGGGAAGATCATGAGACGCCTGCTCGCCGACCTCGTCGCGGGAGGCACCCTGGGAGACATGACCTCCCTGCAGGACGCCCGCGCCGTGAGCCGCATCGAGGCCGTGCTCGCCGCACGGTCGGCCACGGGCACCAGCCCCGCCAGCCCGACCCGCCCGACCACCACCGAGGAGTCCACGTGACCGAGGCCGCACCCGAGCGCCGCTGGGGGTTCCGCACCCGGGCCCTGCACGCCGGCGGGGTCCCTGATGCCGCGACCGGCGCCCGCGCGGTGCCGATCTACCAGACCACCTCCTTCGTGTTCAACGACACGGCCGACGCCGCGAACCTCTTTGCCCTGCAGAAGTACGGCAACATCTACTCGCGCATCGGCAACCCCACGGTCGCGGCCTTCGAGGAGCGGATGGCCTCCCTGGAGGGGGGCATCGGCGCCGTCGCGACGGCCTCGGGGATGTCCGCCGAGTTCATCACCTTCGCGGCCCTCGTCGGCGCCGGGGACCACGTGGTCGCCTCGGCCGGGCTCTACGGCGGCACGGTGACCCAGCTCGACGTGACCCTGCGCCGCTTCGGTGTCGAGACGACCTTCGTGCCCGGCACCGACCCGGCCGACTACGCCGCGGCGATCCGGCCCGAGACCAAGGTCGTCTACGCCGAGGTCGTCGCCAACCCCTCGGGGGAGATCACCGACCTGGCCGGGCTCGCCGAGGTGGCCCACGCCGCGGGGCTGCCCCTCGTGGTCGACGCGACCCTGGCCACGCCGTACCTGTGCCGGCCGATCGAGCACGGGGCGGACATCGTCGTGCACTCGGCGACCAAGTTCCTCGGCGGGCACGGCACCACCCTCGGCGGCGTGGTCGTCGAGAGCGGCCGGTTCGACTGGGGGAACGGGAAGTTCCCGCAGATGACCGAGCCCGTGGCCTCCTACGGGGGCGTCAGCTGGTGGGAGAACTTCGGTGAGTACGGGTTCCTCACCAAGCTGCGCTCGGAGCAGCTGCGGGACATCGGTCCGGCGCTCTCGGCCCAGTCGGCCTTCCAGCTGCTGCAGGGCGTCGAGACCCTGCCCCAGCGCCTGGATGCCCACCTGGTCAACGCGCGGGTGGTGGCCGAGTGGCTCGAGGCCGACCCCCGCATCGGGTACGTCACCTGGGCCGGGCTGCCCAGCCACCCCCACCACGAGCGCGCCGCCCACTACCTGCCAGCCGGCCCCGGGGCGGTCTTCGCCTTCGGGCTGCGCGGGACCGAGACCGTGGCGGCGCGCGATGCCGGCCGCACCTTCATCGAGGCCTTGCAGCTCGCGAGCCACCTCGCCAACATCGGCGACGCACGGACCCTGGTGATCCACCCCGGCTCGACCACCCACCAGCAGCTGACCGTCGACCAGCTCGCCGCGGCGGGGGTGCCCGAGGACCTGGTGCGGATCAGCGTGGGCCTCGAGGACGTCGAGGACATCCTCTGGGACCTCGACCAGGCCCTGACGGCTGCGGTCGGGCCCGCCGACCAGCACGCCGCACCGACCCATCGCGCCGACGAGGTGACCGCATGACCGAGTCCTGCGCCCTGCCCGGGGCACCCACGACCAGCGGTGCCGGCGCCTCAGGGGCAGCTGGCGACGCGCCACCGGCCCGCACGTCGACCGGCCC
>NZ_JALPKN010000096.1 GCF_023630195.1 Actinotalea sp. C106
AGGACGTCCGCGAGGTTGGTGAGCGCGGCGGCCTCGAGGAGGGCTTCCCCGACCGCGGCAGCCTCCTCGGCGGCACGGCGGTGCTCGACCAGGGCCTCCTCGAGCCGGCCTGCGCGCCGCAGGGCGATCCCGAGGTTGTCGCGGGCGGGCGCCGCCTCAGCAGGCCGACCGGCAGTCGCCCGGAGCTCGACCAGCTGACGGAAGTGCTCGATCCCGTCGTCGAGCCGCCCCGTCTGGACCGCGAGGATCGCCAGGGCGTTGAGGGCCTTGCACGCGGCGTCCTCGTCGAGGGGGAGCAGGCCCTCGTAGGCCGTGGTGAGCAGCTCCTCGGCCTGAGGCCAGTCGGCCAGGTGCACGAGCAGCATGCCGAGAGCCAGGCGGGCGTCGAGCTCCGCGCGGCCCGAGCCGCTCCGCCGTGCCGCCTCGAGAGCCCGCTCGTGCAGCGTGCGCCCGGGGTGCCACACCCCCGCGCTGGTGAGCCACCAGTGCAGGGAGGACGCGAGGTCCATGACGTGCCGCGCGGACGGAGACGTCTCTGGTGCGGTCAGCAGCAGGGCGGCGTCGCCGCCCCGGTCGAGCCACTCCCGTGCCGTCTCGGGGGACGGGAGCAGGGCAGCGGAGGTGGGTGAGGTGTCCTCCGCCGAGGGGTGGACCACCCGCGTCGCCGCACGGCTCCGCGTCACCCACAGCGTGCGGAGGCGGTCGACCGCGCGGGACCGGGCCGAGGGCGGGTCTTCCTCGTGCGAGCGCTCGGCCCCGAAGGTGCGGACCAGGTCGTGCAGCCGCAGGCGGCCCGTGTCGTCCTGAGCCACCAGGTGCCACGCCTCGAGCTCGGCCTGGGCGCTCGACGCCTCGAGCACGTCGCCGCCGATGAGGGCGGCGAGCTCGTCGACGTCGATGGCCGGCAGAGGTTGGGTCGCGAGCAGCCGCAGCGCCTTCTGGGCGGGTGAGCGCAGCGCGACGTACGACTGCTCCAGGGTGGCGCGCACCGCGTCGTCCAGGCGGAGGGCGCCGCGCCGTTGCAGGGTCGCCTCGACGTGGTCGGTGAGGGACCACCCGGGCCGGGCAGCGACCCGCGCGGCCGTGACCTCGACCGCGAGAGGCAGCAGACCGGTGGCTCGCGCCAGCTCGTGAGCCGCGGTGCGTTCGGTCTCGACCCGTGCTCGACCGACGACCCTGGCGAGCAGGTCAACAGCCTCGTCGACCTCGAGCGGTTCGACGACCACGTGCCGGGCGCCGGGGACGTCGAGCCGCGTCCTGCTGGTCGCCAGGACCACCGTCCCGGCTCCCGGGGCGAGGTGGACGAGGTGCTCTGCGTCGGGCACGTCGTCGAGGACGACCACCGCCGGACGTTCGGTCAGTGCCCGACGCAGGGCCTCCCGGCGGGAGGCGGTACCGAGGGGCACGGTCCGCGCGGGAGTGCCGAGAAGGCGGAGGAAGGCGCCCATGACGACGTCGGGCCGGGGCGGGCGCCGGTCGGGGTGGAATCCGCGGAGGTCGGCGTAGAGGACACCGAGGCGCGGACGGTGCGAGAGGAGGGTCGCCGCGACGTCCCGCACGAGCTGGGACTTCCCGCTCCCCGGGCTCCCCTCCACGAGGACGACCCCGGCGCCCTCCTCGACGGCGGCGAGCACGGCTCGGGCAGGCCCTGGGCGTGACACCAGGTGCGGCGGCGGCGCAGGCAGGTCGTCGCGTGCCTCGACCACGTCGGACCACTCGCCGCGTCCCAGCTCGACCTGGAGCCGGTCCAGCACGGCGGAGGCCTCATGATCGTCGAGCCCGAGGACGAGCAGGACGTCGCGCACCAGCTCCTGGTCGAGGCGGCGTCGGCCGGTGCGGAAGCAGTCGTACACCGTGCTCCTCGCCGGGCGCGCGGCATGAGTCGTCGGGCCGCGGGAGGACCGCAGATCACCCACGCGACGGGCGATCTCGGTGAAGGACGGCGCCCCTGCCCGCTGCCGGAGGACGGCGAGCTCGGCGGCGACCGCGTCAGCCTCCGAGGACGTCTCGTCAGCGCTGATCGCGGCCTCCGTGTGCTCGGGCGGATCCCCCAACCTAGTGAGGCGCTCACCTGACGACGGCGGCCGGTCCCACTCTCCGAGACGGCGTCCGGGATCGTCCGGAACGGTCGCCGACCAGGTCACCCTCTCCCTAACGTCCGTGGCGGAGTCGGCACTCCGTCCGGCTCGACATCTTCACGAAGGAGCAGACGATGAGCACGACGAAGCGGGTCTTCACTCGGGCAGCAGTGATCGTCGGCCTGGCCGTCGCAGGGACGATCGGCGCCGGATCGGCGGCCTCGGCGTTCACCTGCGTGACCTGGCCGGCGAGCCAGAACGACCACGGGGTCGACGAGACGCGGTGCGACAACGGCGAGTTCCAGATCATCATCTTCGGCTGACGTGAGCCGACGGCCTGGTCGGCGGGGGCCTGCCCACGTCGACCAGGCCGGTCCGAGCGGCGCGAAAGGACTCCGCTCAGCCGCGGCTCTGCTCCGCCCGGTCGCGGATCCCGCGCAGCATGCGCTCGGTCATGAGCAGGCTCACCCAGCTGACCGGCTCGACCATGCGCCCCGCCCAGGACGTCCGGTACCGGTAGCGCTCGCGGACCAGCAACCGGGTGCCGTGCGCCCCCCAGGGCTGCAGGACGAAGGCCCAGGTGAAGTCGAAGGGCGCCTCGCCCTGGCCCGGTCCCACGTCGGTGCCCTCGGCCCCGCAGGAGTCGAGCTCGTCGGCGGGCACCGGGGCCGCGCCCTGGAGCACCAGGGCCTCGTCCGGCTGGACCACCGCGGCGACCAGACCCGCCTGAGCAGCCAGGCGGACCTCATCCCCGACGGCGAGGTCCTGCCACTCGGGGCGCACCCGGTCGGCGTTGTGGATGTCGAGGCCGAGGAGGTTCTCGAGCGCCTCGTAGCTGTAGAACCCGCCACGGCCCTGGCCCATCTGCACCAGCCACGGCCACACGTCCCCGGGCGGCGCGTCGACGTCGATGCCCCGGGTGGCGACGAGGTCGGCCCCGGGCAGCAGCTCGTCACCCGGCAAGGGCGCCATCCGCTCGGCCTCCGTCGTCCCGAGCCCCAGGGCGCGCTCGCGGGCGACGCGGTACAGGACGACCCCGAGCCCCAGGACGACGGCGGCGCGCAGGGTCCGGTGCAGGGGCATGGCCCTAGTCAAGCCCTCGGGGGCCAGACCGACCAGGGACGATCGGCCCGGCTGGAGGACGAGCGCCGCCCGCTCTCGCCGCGTCTCGGGCGGAGGGCTCCAGCGTCACAGCCCCTGCTCGAACTCGGCGCAGTCCTGCGGGTACTCGGATGGGCAGAGCACCAGTGTGATGCTGCTGCGCTCCTGGTACCGCCGTCCGTCCACCCTGTACTCGACATCGAAGCCCTCGATGACTGCCATGCCGCGAGGTGGGACGGCCACGGGTAGGACGACCTCGACATGCGACGAGGTTCCGGCTGGCACCCGCTGGCCAGTCACGTCGATCGGATCGGTCCCCGACGGGGGCCAGCCGGGAACCACGTCAAATGCCCCTGCTCCGAGTGTCGCGACACGCTCCGGTCCGAGGAGCTTGACCTCGCCCCGTGCTTCGGGAGGAGGGTCCCCCATGACCGGAGACACCGTGAGTAGTTCGATGGAATCGGAGGCGCTGCTGTTCCCGAGCGTCTGCAGGCCGTAGGTCACGGTCGACCCCGCGGGAAAGGCCATGACGACCACGCCTGAAGGGTCGCCCAGCTCGAGAGGACCATGAGCGCTCGGACGGGAGGCGAAGTATGCGGCCAGACATAGCGCCGCGACCACGAGCGCTGCGCTGGCAAAGGCCCCGATGTACTTGTGTTGCGAGAGGAGCCCGGTGCGCGAAGGGCGACCCATTGCTAGGACTCGCGCACGTGTGTCGCTGTTGTAGGCAGCCCATCGCTGCCGCACAGTGCATACGCGGCGGTAGCCGTCGACGACTTCTTCGTGTACACCAGCTTGATGCCGTTGCTCGTCGAGTGGACCTGAGTGGCCTTCATTGCTGAGCCGATGCTGAAGGCTGACGTGTAGGTGATCGACTTGCTCTTCGAGACCCAGAAGGTGGCGACGGAGGCCTTCGTCGCCATGTCGACGCTCGCTGCGTCGTCCCCCAGGAGTCTTTTTGTCTGCGTAGCGATCGGGGCGGGGCCCGCGATCAGATCGACGTGCGGGGCCCCCGAGGGCGCTGCGGTGACTTTCGAAGTCAGCCCGTCGAGGGATGGTCCAGACTCGACTGCATCGTGAGCCGAGAGTGACCCAAGCTGAGCGTCAGTAGGGCTGCTTGGCCTCGTCAGCATCTCTTCTGCGTCTGAGGAAGCATCGGTTGGGCTCGCGCGCCACGCTCGACTCCTGGGGGTTACCCCCAGTGTCCTCATGACAAAGTCGCGCGCGTCGGCACCTTCGACGAGGATCGGCAGTGTGTCGCCATCTAGGGGCACTCCGGCGGTCGCGGTTGGCGGTGCCGTGAGTTCCCATGTCCCGTGGTTGTTGGTTGTTGGTTGTTGGTTGTTGGTTGTTGTTGTGGCGAGCTCGACCAGTTCCACGCTCTGCCCTGGTGAGAGCGTGTTCATGGTCTCTGCGGAGGGCTCCAGGAGTGCGCGAACTGGGAAGTCGGCCAACGGGGAACTGTCGGCTGCAGTGCGATCGACATTGTGCGCTGGGGGTGGACTCGGCGAATCTGCCCTCCGCAAGACTCGTGGCAGGTGGCGTCGGGGGCCACTGCGTCGAGACTGAGAATGGCGGAGTCAACCCTCTTCGTCAATAGTGCGCGCGCGTGAATGACGCAGGCTCGTTGCGTGCAGTGCGGCGTGGCGCCACGGACGTGTCTCGCCGCCGGGAGGGGGCATCGTGCGTGCCGGTCTCCTAGTCTCAGGGCCATGAACCAGTCGCTGCGCGGACCGAAGATCCTCACGTTCTCCGGGGTGGCGGCCCTCGCGCTGTCGATCGCGGCCGGCGTGGTCGCGGCGGTCATGTTCTTCGGGCTCCTGCCCACCGGAGTGCTGTCCTCGAACGGTGGCGACGGGCCGGACGCCGTCGCGTCGGTCGAGGCCCCCGGCACGATGCAGGTCGACCTCGAGGCCGACGTCGCCTACGCCTTCTACCTCGCGCGCGACGCCGGGATGTCGAACGCCCGGCTCGAGGCCAGGCCCGAGGTCACCGGCCCCGACGGCCAGGAGATGGCTGTCTCCTCTGCCCCGTCGGTCTCGGGCAACATCGGGCGGGGCAGCACCCGGGCGGCCACGGTCGGCGGGTTCCGGGCCGGGTCCTCCGGGACGCACACCGTCGACGTCCCCGGGGCCCTCTTCGCGGGGGACGACGCCCGAGTGATCCTCGTCGAGGACCAGGAGGTGATGCCCTTCGTCACGGGCATCTTCGGCACGGTCGTCCTGGTCCTCGTCGCGGTCGCGCTGGGCACGGTCGGCCTGGGCCTCACCGTCGGCGGGATCGTCTGGTGGGTCGTCCGGCGGCGCTCGACGCCCGCGGCGCCGTCTCGCCCCTGACCCTCGCTCAGCTGCTCGACCTCAGTGCTGCTCCACCTCAGTGCTGCTCGAAGGCCAGGGCCATCGCGCGCTGCTCCTCGAGCACCTGGCTCATCCGGGTCTGCACCTCGTCCATCCGGCCGATCGTGGCGTTGATGTCCTCGATGCCGCGCGCGACCGTCGCGGTGTTGGTCTGGATGTCCGTCACGCGCTCGCCGACCCGGGAGGTCGCGGTCGTGGTCTCGCCCGCGAGCTCCTTGACCTCGGTCGCGACGACCGCGAAGCCCCGGCCGGCCTGACCGGCGCGGGCCGCCTCGATGGTGGCGTTGAGGGCCAGGAGGTTCGTCTGGTCGGCGATCGAGGAGATGACCTTGATGACCTCGCCGATCGCGCTCGAGGACTCGCTGAGGGCCCGCACCTCGGTGGCCACCGACGTCGCCTGCGCGACGGCGTCGAGGGCCACCTCGCCGGCCTCGGTCGCGCTCGCGCTCAGCCGCTCGACGCTGCCCAGCAGCGCGGTCGCCGCCTTGGCGTCCCGGTCCGCGCGACGCAGGATGTCTAGCCGCTGGGAGACCAGTCGCGCCACGTTGCGCAGCGCTGCGGCCCGGTTCTCGGACAGCTCGAGGGTGGTCGTCGCGAAGAAGTCCATCGTGCCGACCACCTGGTCGTCGACGATGATCGGCAGGCACACCCCGGACTTGACCCCGGCCCGCTGGGCGGCGGGGGCCCGGACGCAGTCCTGGAGGTCGCCCAGGTCGGCCACGAAGACGAGGTCCCGGGCCCGCCACGCGCGGCCGGACAGCCCGACCCCCTCGGCGAAGCTGGCGCTCAGCGTCACCTTGCGGAACTCCTCACCGGCCGTGCCCGACTCCACCTGGAAGCGCACCACGCGGGCCTCCTCGTCCAGGGCCCAGAACGAGCCGTAGGCCCAGCCGAACTCCTTGCGCACGGCGTCGAGGGCGGCGCGCAACGCCGAGTCCTCGTCCCGGCAGGCGCCGACCTCGGAGACCACGGTCGTGACGGCCTGCTGGTCCCGGGCGGACTCGCGCTGGCGCTCGATGGTCACCATCGTGCTCAGGGTCTGGGACACCACCCGGGAGAGGGCGCTGAGCACGGCGGGGCGCGTGACGCTCGCGGTCCCCGGGGTCGTGGCGAAGAAGTCGAGGAACATGATGATCTTGCCGTCGCGCCGGACGGGCAGGGACATCGCGCCGCGGGCGCCTGCCCGCAGCGCAGCCTCGCCCCGGGCGCAGTTCGCCGGGTGCTCGGTGAGGTCGGTGACGTCCAGGACGTCCCCGCGCTCCCACGCGATCCCGCAGATGCCCAGGCCGCGGGACATCTGGTGGGTCGGGGTCATGGTGGTCATCTCGCGGGAGAGGTCGCCGACCTGGCAGAGGAAGGTGAGGTCCTTCCCCGTGGACGGCACCGCCCAGGCGGAGGCGTACTGGTAGCTGAAGGCTCGGCGGGCGCCCTCGAGCACGGCCCGGATGCCGTCCGAGGAGCTGCTCGCGCGGCTGAGGTCCTCGATCACCGAGTCCAGGGCGCGGATCTCGGCGGCCATGATCTCCCGCTCGTCCGGGTGGGCGTCCTCGGAGCGTCGTCGTCTGCGCACGGCTGTGTGTCCTCGTCGTGAGAAGGGCGCCGGGTGTCGGCTTCCGAGTCATCGGCCGAGGCGGCGCAGTGCTGAGCCATATGACCCGAGCTCGGTACGTTCGCGCATCCAGCGACCCGATGAGTCCCCCTGGCTCGCCCGTGTCGACCACCGTGTGCCGCCGGCGCACCCCCGCCGGCGGAACGCCCCCTCGCACCCGTCGTGACCGCGCCGCCGGGGCGCGCGCGACGTCACTCCTTCGAGCGATCACCGGCCGCTGACGCGGGCCGATGGGTAGAGGGAGAGTCCTGGTGACGGGCGGGCGGTCCCGCGCGCACCGTGCTCTCCGACCAGCGCCCTAGCAGGGCAGCCTCCGACGAGAAGAGCCCCCGGTGAAGCTCCCGCACCTCGCCCGCCGCACCCTGGTCGCGACCCTAGCCCTGGCGGTCGTCTCGGGAGGCTCGGCGGCAGGCGCCCAGCCCCTCGACCTCGCCGTACCCGCTGCAGCCCCGGCAGCCCCGACGGGGACCTGGATCGTCCAGACGGACCCGGGGACGGCGCAGGACGTCCTGGACGACGTGCGGGCACTCGGCCTGGGGGCGAGCCACGAGTTCGACCAGGCTCTCGAGGGCTTCGCGCTCGAGGCGACCGACGCCCAGATCCGTGCCCTGGTCGACCTCGACGACGTCGTGCGCGTCGAGGAAGCCGTCCCCACGGCGATCGCCGACTCCTCCGAGACCACGACCCAAGGCCGCCCGACCTGGGGCCTGGACCGGGTCGACCAGGCCGCGTTGCCGCTCGACGGCGGCTTCACCTATCCGTCGTCGGCTGGTACCGGGGTGCGCGTGTACGTCGTGGACACCGGCGTCGACTCCGGCCACCCTGACTTCGCCGGACGTGTCGCTCCGGGCTACAGCGCGATCTCTGACGGCTACGGCACGCAGGACTGCCATGGTCACGGCACCCATGTGGCCGGCACCGCGGCGTCCGCGACGTACGGCGTGGCCAAGCGCGCGACGATCGTCCCCGTCAGGGTGCTCGGGTGTGACGGCCGGGGCGACAGCTCACTCGTGGTCGCCGGTGTGAACTGGATCCTGGCCAACCACCCGGGCGGTACCCCCGGCGTGGTGAACATGTCCCTCGGAGGAGGGCGCAACGCCAGCACCACCAGCGCGGTCGACGCCCTGACGGCGGCTGGCCTGCTCGTGGTGGCTGCCGCCGGGAACGCCGACGCCGACGCGTGCCTGACGTCCCCCGCGCACGTGCCGGCAGCGCTGACCGTGGGCGCAACAGCATGGAACGACGCGCGGTCCTCGTTCTCGAACTGGGGGACCTGCGTCGACGGGTTCGCCCCCGGGACGTCGATCACATCGACCTACCCCGGCGCTCGCTACGCCACCATGAGCGGTACCTCGATGGCGGCACCGCACGCGGCCGGGATGGCCGCCCTGGTCCTGCAGCACGACCCCTCGTTGCGTCCGGCGGCCCTGACCGAGACCATGCTGTCGAGGGTGTACCCGGTCGTGACCAACGCCGGTGCTGGGAGTCCCGACGGGCTCCTGACCACGGTGGCGGCCACACCGACGCCCGAGCCTGCCCCCGCCACCGAGCCCGAGCCGTCCCTCGACCCCGTCCCGGAGCCCGATGTCGACCCGGGTGACCTGCCCTCCGCCCCGGAGGGTGTGGCCGTGGCAGCGGTGACCGCGACGTCGGTCACCGTCTCCTGGACCCCGCCCTCGACCGGCGCGGAGAGCGTCACGGGCTACCGCGTCCAGGTAGGCCCTGCTGCAGGCAGCTCGACCTCCGAGACCGACGTCGTCCCCGCCAGCCTCGAGCACACGGTGACGGGGCTCAGCCCGGCCACCGACCTCGTCGTCGTGGTCTCGGCGCTCGGCGGGGGCGGCTACGCGGCGGCGAGCGCTCCCCTGACCGTCCGGACCGGCTCGCTCGTCGCGCCAGGACAACCTCGAGCGCCCCGGATCACGACGGTGACGACGGCGACGCTGAGGGTGGCCTGGTCGCTGCCGGCCGCGAGCCTCGACGCGGCAGAGATCACGGGGTACACGGTGCAGCACTCGACCGACGGCAGGAGCTGGCGCACGGTCAGCACCAAGCCTGCGACCTCGGCGACCCTCACCAGGCTCAGCGCCGGGGCCCGGCACGACGTCCGGGTGCGAGCGAACTCCGCGGCCGGGTCGAGCGACTGGGTCGCCGCAGGCAGTGCAGTCACCCGTGCCCGGCCGTCGGCGCCGCGCTCGGTGCGCACGGTCTCGCGTACGGCCTCCTCCGTGAGGCTCGGGTGGGCAGCGCCGACGACCTCCGGCGACCGGGTGACCGACTACCGCATCGAGCACTCGACCAACGGCAGGACGTGGACCACGTTCCGTGACCCTGTGACGGCCCGCCGCGGCGTCACGATCACCTCGCTCCGGCCCGGCACGACGTACCGGGTGCGCGTCACGCCGATCGCTGACGGCGTGACGGTCGGCCGGAGCGCGCAGGCCACGGTCCGTACGCCGGTCGCGCGGCCTGGACGGTGGAGATGACGGAGGTCTTGCCTCGACCTAGATCTGCCGACGTCGGCAGCCGTGGGTGGCCCACGGTAGAGGCGTCCGGTGCATGATGTGGCGATGACCGGTGCGACGCCTCCGCCCCGACCTGCCCGCACGCTGGCTGACGAGGTCGGCAGGGGGCTGGCCGACACTGCCCTCGAGCTCGCCACCTGGGCCCTGGCCACGGTGGTCCTGGTCGGGGTCCCGGTTCTGCTCGGGTACCTGCTGGAGGGCTGGCCGGGAGCCGTGGTCGGCGGGGCGGTCGGCCTCGTCCTCCTGGCCGTCACGTGGGTGGCGTTGGTCCTGGTGGCCTCGCGCTCCCTGGTCGAGCTGATCGCGCGCCGACGTCGGTAGCCCGTCGGTCCGGTGGCATACCGTCGTCCGGTGATCCCTACCGACCTCTCCCTGCTGCGCGCCCCGGGCGCCCCCGCACTAAGCCCCGACGGCACGACCATCGTCTTCTCCGTGACCGTTCCGGACGTGGACGCCGACGAGTACACGGGCACCCTGTGGACCGTCCCGGCCGACGGCTCCCTCCCGCCCCGCCGCCTGACCCGCGGCCACCGTGACACCGCCCCGACCTGGTCCCCGGACGGCCGGTGGATCGCGTTCCTGCGGGCCGAGCCGCAGGGCAGGCCCCAGCTCCACGTGGTCGAGGCCGACGGCGGGGAGCCCATGCTCCTGACGGACGCGCCGCTGGGGGTGTCCGAGCCACGGTTCTCCCCCGAGGGCACCCGGATCGCCTACCTGGCCCGCGTGCCCGAGGAGGGACGTTACGTCCCGGGCGGTGACGCGGGGGCGGAGCCGCCGCGTCACATCACGACCTTCCGCTACCGCGGTGACGGGGTGGGCTTCTTCCGGGACCGGCCGCAGCACCTGCACCTGGTCACGCTGCCCGAGGACCCGGGTGCGGGCCCCCTTCCTGCGCCGGTCGCCCTCACCGCGGGGGACGTCGACGTCGCGGGCCATCGTTGGCTGCCCGACGGCGCGGCCCTGGTCGCCACGAGCGCCGTGCACGCGGGCCGTGAGGAGGACCTGCTGCGCGACGCGGTCCTCGTCGAGGTCCCGCCGGTGCGCGACGGGCTCGACGAGGGCGCCCCGGCGGGCAGCGC
>NZ_JALPKN010000097.1 GCF_023630195.1 Actinotalea sp. C106
GGCCAGGCCCAGACGCCGGCCCCGGTCGCGCAGCCTGAGCCCACCCCGCAGCCCGAGCCGACCCCTGAGCCGACCCCCGCCCCGGCCCCGGCGCCGGCCGCGGCTCCTTCGAGCCAGCGGGTCAGCGAGCCCGAGTCGGCGACCGGCATGCTCCAGCTCGCCCAGAAGCTGCACGACGACTACGTGCAGTCGGGCCAGGAGGAGGGCGACCGGATCATCACCGAGGCCAAGACGCAGGCGACCCGCATCGTCCGCGAGGCCGAGGAGACGTCCAACCGCACCCTCGCCCAGCTCGAGCAGGAGCGCAGCCTCCTCGAGCGCAAGATCGACGAGCTCCGTGTCTTCGAGCGGGACTACCGCACGCGGCTCAAGAGCTACCTCGAGAACCTCCTCGGGGACCTCGACTCGCGCGGCAGCACGGTGGCCCCGCGGGCAGGTGGCAGCGAGGGCGGTCTGCAGTTCAACGGCTGACCGCGCACAGCAGGACCACGCGCGACGCACCACACCGCAGCGGTGTGGTGCGTTGTGCGTCCTGCGCGAGAGGTCTACTCTCGCGTGACCTTCGTCCCCAGGGAGCGCCATGGCCACCGAGGAGCCCGGTCGTTCGACCACGGCCTACGGGCTGCGTCTTGAGACCGACCACGAGATGCCCGACCTGGCGGCCGCCGTCGGCGGCTTCCCCGTCCGGGACGGCGAGGATCCGTGGACCGTGGCCGAGGTCGAGGAGATCGCGGCAGGGCTGATCGTCGAGATCGGTCGTCTGCGCGCCGAGCTGGCCGCGGCCGACGCCGAGCTCTCGGACCTCTTGCGCAACTCGGGGGACGGTGCGGGGGACGACCAGGCCGACTCCGGTTCCAGCGCCCTCGAGCGCGAGCAGGAGCTCACCCTCGTCAACAACACCCGGGACCTGCTCGAGCAGAACCTGCACGCCCTGCGGCGGGTGGGTGCTGAGGGGTTCGGCCGTTGCGAGTCCTGCGCCCAGGCGATCGGCAAGGCCCGGCTGCAGGCCTTCCCCCGCGCGACGCTGTGCGTCACGTGCAAGGCCCGCCAGGAGCGTCGCTGAGCGTGAGACCTGCCCGCCCGCTGCTCGTCCTCCTGCTCACCCTGGCCGTGCTGGTCGTCCTGGTGGACCAGGCCACCAAGATCTGGGCCGTCGCCGCGCTCACCGAGGGTGAGCGCATCCCCGTGGTCGGCGACCTGCTCGGTCTGACCCTGCTGTACAACCCGGGCGCCGCGCTCAGCTTCGCCACCGGGATGACCTGGGTCTTCACGATCGCCGCCGTCGCCGTGTCGGTGGTGATCCTGCGGATCTCGGCCAGGCTCGGCTCACGGGCCTGGGCCGTGACCCTCGGTCTGCTCCTGGGGGGCGCCGTGGGCAACCTCATCGACCGCCTGGTCCGGGATCCCGGCTTCGCCCAGGGGCACGTCGTGGACTTCATCGCCTACGGGTCGTGGTTCGTCGGCAACGTGGCGGACATCGCCATCGTCGCGGCCGCGGGCCTGGTGATCCTGCTCAGCCTGCGTGGCGTCGGTGTCGACGGCACCCGTGAGTCCGACCAGCGTGAGGCGGCCGCGGACGACGTCTCCGACGAGGTCCCTGGACCCACCTCGCCCCCCACGACGCCCCCAGGTACCCGGGAGGGGACCACGTGAGCGCGCGTGCTCTCCCCGTGCCGGACGGCCTCGCCGGCGAGCGGGTCGACGCGGGGCTGTCCCGTCTGCTGGGCATCTCCCGGACCAGGGCGGCGGACCTCGCAGCGGCAGGTGCCGTCCTGCTCGACGGTGTGGCGGTGGGGAAGGCAGACCGTCTCCCTGCGGGGTCGTGGCTCGAGGTCGACGTCGAGGCCCTCGACCCGATCGTGCCGACCGCCCCGCCCGAGCCCGTCCCGGGGCTGCGCATCGTGCTCGAGGACGAGGACGTCCTCGTCGTCGACAAGCCTGTCGGGGTCGCGGCCCACCCCTCACCGGGGTGGACGGGGCCCACGGTGGTGGGGGCCCTCGTCGCGGCCGGGCACCGGGTCGCGACCTCCGGGGCCGCCGAGCGTCAGGGGATCGTGCACCGGCTCGACGTCGGGACCTCGGGGCTCATGGTCGTGGCCAAGAGCGAGCTGGCCTACTCGGTGCTCAAGCGCGCCTTCAAGGAACGCACGGTCGAGAAGATCTACCACGCCGTGGTCCAGGGCCACCCGGAGCCCACCACGGGCACGATCGACGCCCCCATCGGGCGGCACCCCAGCGCCGACTACCGGTTCGCGGTCACCGCCTCGGGCAAGCCCTCGGTCACCCACTACGCGGTCCTGGAGATGGTCCCCTCGGCCTCGTTGCTCGAGGTGCACCTCGAGACGGGTCGCACCCACCAGATCCGGGTGCACATGTCCGCCGTACGCCACCCCTGCGTGGGTGACACGACCTACGGTGCGGATCCGGCCATGGCTCAGCGGCTCGGGCTCGGACGCCAGTGGCTGCACGCGATGCGGCTGGGCTTCGAGCACCCCGCGACCGGTCGCCCGGTCATGGTCGAGAGCACCTACCCGCAGGACCTGGCCCAGGCGTGGGACCGGTTGAGCGACGGGCACCACTGAGTTCCGTGCCGGTGGTCCCCGCTGTCGGTGAGCCGACCTAGAATCGTCGGCATGGCAGCTGCAGGTGGGTCCGACTTCGTCCACCTCCACGCTCACACCGAGTACTCGATGCTCGACGGGGCGGCCCGGCTCGACGACCTGTTCGCCGAGGTCGCGGCGCAGGGGCAGCCAGCGATCGCGATGACGGATCACGGCTACCTCTTCGGTGCCTTCGAGTTCTGGAGCAAGGCCCGCGCGGCCGGCGTCAAGCCCATCATCGGTCTCGAGGCCTACCTGACGCCGGGCACCAGCCGACACGACCGCACCCGCATCAAGTGGGGCGAGGCGCACCAGAAGTCCGACGACGTGTCGGCCAACGGCTCGTACACGCACATGACGCTCCTGGCCAAGTCGACCGCTGGGATGCACAACCTCTTCCGGATGGGCTCCTTGGGCTCGCTCGAGGGGCAGATGGGCAAGGCTCCGCGCCTGGACCGTGAGCTCCTGGTGCAGTACGGGACCGACCTGATCGGGACGACCGGCTGCCCCTCGGGCGAGGTGCAGACCCGGCTGCGCCTGGGCCAGTACGACGACGCGGTGCGCGCGGCCGGCGAGTTCCAGGACATCCTCGGGCGGGAGAACTACTACGTCGAGCTCATGGACCACGGGCTCGACATCGAGACCCGGGTGCAGAAGGACCTGCTGCGCATCGCGCAGGACATCGGCGCCCCCTTGGTGGCCACCAACGACCTGCACTACGTCAAGCGTGAGGACTCGATCTCGCAGGACGCGCTCCTGTGCATCAACTCGGGCTCGACCCTCTCCGACCCGGACCGGTTCAAGTTCGGCGGGGACGGGTACTACGTCAAGTCCGCGGCCGAGATGCGGCACCTGTGGTCCGAGCTGCCCGAGGCCTGCGACAACACGCTGCTCATCGCCGAGCAGTGCGAGATGGAGTTCAACACCTCGGCGAACTACATGCCGAACTTCCCGTGCCCGCCCGGGGAGAACGAGACCTCCTGGTTCATCAAGGAGGTCGAGACGGGGCTCAACTACCGCTACCCGGCCGGGATCCCCGACGAGGTCCGCCGGCAGGCCGAATACGAGACCCAGGTCATCACCCAGATGGGCTTCCCCGGGTACTTCCTCGTGGTGGCCGACTTCATCAACTGGGCCAAGGAGAACGGGATCAGGGTCGGCCCCGGCCGCGGGTCGGGGGCCGGCTCGATGGCCGCCTACGCGATGCGGATCACCGACCTGGACCCGCTCAAGCACGGACTGATCTTCGAGCGCTTCCTCAACCCCGACCGCGTCTCGATGCCCGACTTCGACGTCGACTTCGACGAGCGGCGTCGTGGTGAGGTCATCCGCTACGTCTCGGACAAGTACGGCGAGGACCGCGTCGCCCAGATCGTCACCTACGGGACGATCAAGGCCAAGCAGGCCCTCAAGGACTCGGCCCGGCTCCTCGGCTTCCCGTTCGCGATGGGGGAGAAGCTCACCAAGGCGATGCCCCCGGCGATCATGGGCAAGGACATCAGCCTCACCGGCATCTTCGACCCCCAGGACAAGCGCTACCAGGAGGCCGACGAGTTCCGGCAGATCCACTCGACCGACCCGGACGCGCAGCGGGTGGTCGAGCTCGCCCAGGGCATCGAGGGGCTGAAGCGCCAGTGGGGCGTCCATGCCGCGGGCGTCATCATGTCGAGCGACCCGCTGATCGACATCATCCCGATCATGCGCCGGCCGCAGGACGGCGCGGTCATCACGCAGTTCGACTACCCCACCTGTGAGGGCCTCGGCCTGATCAAGATGGACTTCCTGGGTCTGCGGAACCTGACGATCCTCGACGACGCCCTCGCGAACATCGTGATGAACGGCAAGGACCCGATCGAGCTCGAGACCCTCACCCTCGACGACCCCGCGACCTACGAGCTGCTGGGGCGCGGCGACACCCTGGGCGTGTTCCAGCTCGACGGCGGCGGCATGCGCACCCTGCTGCGCCTCATGCGCCCCGACAACTTCGAGGACATCTCCGCGGTCGGTGCGCTGTACCGACCGGGCCCGATGGGTGCCAACTCCCACACCAACTACGCCCTGCGCAAGAACGGGATGCAGCCGGTGGTGCCGATCCACCCCGAGCTCGCCGAGCCGCTCGCAGAGATCCTCGGGACGACCTACGGCCTGATCGTGTACCAGGAGCAGGTCATGGCCATCGCGCAGAAGGTCGCGGGCTACAGCCTCGGCCAGGCGGACATCCTGCGCCGCGTGATGGGCAAGAAGAAGAAGGCCGAGCTGGACAGGCAGTTCGAGGGCTTCTCGACCGGCATGACCGACCGCGGGTACTCCATGGGCGCGGTCACGATGCTCTGGGACATCCTGCTGCCCTTCTCGGACTACGCCTTCAACAAGGCGCACTCGGCGGCCTACGGCGTCGTGTCCTACTGGACGGCCTACCTCAAGGCCAACTACCCGACCGAGTACATGGCGGCCCTGCTCACCTCGGTGCGGGACGACAAGGACAAGTCGGCGATGTACCTGGGCGAGTGTCGCCACATGGGCATCACGGTCCTCCCGCCGGACGTGAACTCCTCCTCGGCGAACTTCACCGCTGTGGGTACCGACATCCGGTTCGGGCTGACCGCGGTGCGCAACGTCGGTGCCAACGTCGTCGACGCGATCGTCAAGACCCGTGAGGCCAAGGGCGACTACACCTCGTTCACCGACTTCCTCGACAAGGTCCCGGCCGTCGTCTGCAACAAGAGGACCATCGAGTCCCTCATCAAGGCAGGGGCGTTCGATTCCCTCGCCCCCAGCCGCCGAGCCCTCCACCTGGTCCACGAGCAGGCGGTCGACTCGGTGGTGGGGGTCAAGCGCAAGGAGGCCGAGGGGCAGTTCGACCTCTTCGCGGGCCTGGGCGGCGGCGAGGAGGACGGGGAGGACGGCGCTCTGGGGTTCCGCGTCGACGTCCCCGACGTCCCCGAGTGGGACAAGAAGCAGCTGCTCGCCTTCGAGCGCGAGATGCTCGGGCTCTACGTCTCGGACCACCCGCTGTCCGGTCTTGAGCACGTCCTGGCCTCGGCAGCCGACTGCTCGGTCGCGGCCCTCATGGCGGACGAGACCCGGCCCGACGGCTCGATGGTCACCGTCTGCGGGCTCATCACCTCCCTGCAGCGGAAGATGTCCAAGAACGGCAACCCGTGGGCCGCGGTGACCCTCGAGGACATCGACGGCTCGGTCGAGATCATGTTCTTCGGCGAGACCTACCTGGCGTACTCGACGGCCCTCGCCGAGGACGCGGTCGTCACGGTGCGCGGTCGCGTCCGTCGCCGGGACGAGACCATGCAGCTCCAGGCCGTCGAGGTCTCCCTGCCGGACATCTCCGCGGCCGAGACCAGGCCCGTGACCATCACCATGCCGGTCTCGCGGTGCACCCAGCCGGTGGTCGAGAGGCTGCGGGACATCCTGGCGAGCCACCCGGGGGTGACCGAGGTCCATCTGACCCTGACCCAGCCCGGGCGCTCGACGGTGATGCGCCTCGAGGAGGGCCTGCGGATCGAGAGGTCCCCTGCCCTGTTCGGCGACCTCAAGGCACTGCTCGGTCCGGGCAGCCTGACCGGATGACCCGCGAGCCCACCTAGACTCGTGTGGTGATCCACCTGACGCCTGAGCAGCACGTCTTCGTGACCGAGCGCCACCTGGCGACCCTGACGACGCCGCGGGCCGACGGCGCACCGCACGTGGTCCCCGTGGCCTTCACGTGGGACGGCGGCGAGGGGGTGCTCCGCATCACCGCCCGCCGTACCTCGGTCAAGGTCCGGAACATCGAGCGCGCCGCGGCGGCGGGTGCTCCTGCCCGGGTCGCGGTCTGCCAGGTCGAGGGCGGGCGGTGGCTGACCTTCGAGGGCACCGCCGAGGTGTCGCACGACGCCGCGGAGGTCGCCGAGGCGATGCGGCGCTACGCCCAGCGGTACCGCACGCTCGAGCCGGACCCCGTCCGTGTCGTGATCCGGGTGCGTGCGGCGCGGGTGCTCGGATCGAGCTACATGACCCGCTGAGTCTCTGGGTCCTCCTCGGGGTCCACGACGGCGAACTCCTGGGCCCCGGTCGGCTGGTCGACGGTGACGAGGTCCCCGGGGCCGAGCTGGCGGCCTCGTCGAGTCTCGACGACGCCGTTGACGCTCACCTCCTCCTCGAGCAGGAGGGTCCGGGCCTCGGCCCCCGACTCGACGGCGCCCGCGAGCTTGAGGAGCTGGCCGAGCCGGATCGTTCCGCCGGCCACGGGTACGGGGATGCTCATGAGGTCAGTCTCCCAGGTGCTGCCGGCAGCGCGCCTAGACTGGCCAGGTGATCTCCCGCATCGACCTGCGCGGCCGCGACCTCGACCGCCGCGCGCTGACCGCCGTCCTTCCCCGTCCTGAGCTCGACGTGGCGGGCGCGGCCGAGCAGGTGGCCCCGCTCATCGCCGATGTCCGCCACCGCGGTGCCGTGGCCCTGCGCGAGCTGGGCGAGCGCTTCGACGGAGTCCGGCCCGAGCACCTGCGAGTGCCGGCCGAGCGGATCGCCCAGGCCCTGGAGTCCCTGGACCCGCTGGTACGCGCGGCCCTCGAGGAGTCCATCCGCCGGGCCCGGCTCGTCCACGCCGCCCAGGTGCCCGCCGAGCTCCGCACCGAGCTGGGTCCTGGCGCCCAGGTGCGCCAACGCTGGCTCCCGGTGCGTCGCGTCGGTCTCTACGTCCCCGGCGGGCTCGCGGTCTACCCGTCCTCCGTGGTCATGAACGTGGTCCCCGCCCAGGAGGCGGGGGTCGGGTCGCTCGTGGTCACGAGCCCGCCGCAGGCTGAGCACGACGGCAGCCCCCACCCGACGATCCTCGCGGCCTGCGCGCTGCTGGGAGTTGACGAGGTCTACGCGGTCGGTGGGGCCCAGGCGATCGCGATGCTCGCCTACGGCGCCCAGGGCGAGACGGATGCCGACGGCGAGACCCTCTGCGAGCCCGTCGACGTCGTGACAGGCCCGGGCAACCAGTACGTGACCGCCGCCAAGCGCCTGGTCCGCGGGGTCGTCGGGATCGACTCCGAGGCCGGGCCCACCGAGATCGCCGTCCTCGCCGACGGCACGGCCGACCCCGCGCACGTCGCGGCCGACCTCGTGTCCCAGGCCGAGCACGGCCCGACCTCCGCCTCGGTGCTCGTGACCCCGTCGGTCGAGCTCGCGGAAGCCGTCGAGGCCCTGCTGCCCGCCGTCGTCGCGCGGACCAGGCACAGCGAGCGCGTCGCGACGGCGCTGGCCGGGCCGCAGTCGGCCGTCGTGCTGGTCGACGACGTCGCGCAGGGACTCGCCGTGGTCAACGCCTACGGTGCCGAGCACCTCGAGGTGCAGACCGCTGACGCACGCGCCGTCGCCGAGCAGGTCACCAGCGCGGGCGCGATCTTCGTCGGGCCCTTCGCCCCGGTCTCCCTCGGTGACTACATGGCCGGGTCGAACCACGTGCTGCCGACCGGTGGGTGCGCCCACTTCTCGAGCGGGCTCGGGGTGCACAGCTTCCTCCGGCCCGTCCAGATCATCGACTACGACGACGTCGCCCTGGCCGAGGTCGCCGATCGCGTCGTGGCCCTCGCCCAGGACGAGGACCTCCCGGCCCACGGCGAGGCCGTCACGGTTCGATTCCCGGGCTGAGCACGGTGTCCCCGCGCGAGCGGCGCAGGGGCCCAGCTCAGCCTGTCGCCAGGACGAACGGGAGCACGCGTGCTGCCCCGGCCCGACGCAGCAGCCGCGCGGCGAGGGTGATGGTCCACCCGCTGTCCTGACGGTCGTCGACGAGCAGCACGCCGCGCCCCGCGAGCCCCGAGACCGCCGCGGGGGACAGGTCGAGCGAGAGCCGTCGCGCGACGCCGGCCAGCCGCTGCGCCGAGTTCACGTCGTGGCGGGCAGGGGGGCCCGCGACGGTGGCAGTGCCGACGAGGGGTACCCCGAGGTGCCTGGCCACCCCGCTCGCCAGGTGCTCGACCAGCTGGGGTCGGCTCGCCGAACCGACCATCACCACGCCGTCGACCCCGGGGCTCCAGGCGTCGAGCACCTCCAGGACCGGCCCGCGCAGGGCCGCAGGGAGCGGCCCGTCGACGGGGCTCCCCGCGGTGGTCCGGAACAAGTCCCTGAGTGCCCCGCCCAGGCCCAGGCCGTCGAGCCGGGCGACCGCCCGCCCTGCTGCGGCGCGGTCCGTCTCGGCGATGCGTCCGGTGAGGTCGATGCCGAGCGAGGCCATGCCGCTCGGCCACTGGCGACGCGGGCTGAGGTCGACCCCAGGTGAGGCCAGGCGCCGGCGGGCGGCCTCGACGGCCTCGGCGTCGACCACGGCGCTCCCTGCGGTCACGTCGTCGGTGGCAATCGTCGTCCCCTGCTCGACAGCCTCGGGCCCCGTGCGGCAGCGGTCGCAGCGACCGCACCGCCAGTCCGGGACCTCGGCGAGCTCGGGGTCGTCCAGGGCGCTGCGCAGGAAGGCCATGCGGCACCCGGTCGTGCGGACGTAGTCGACCATGAGCTGCTGCTCGGCCCGGCGGGTCTGCTCGACCTGCGCGTAGCGCGCCGAGTCGTAGGACCAGGGCTGGCCGGTGTGCTGCCAGCCGCCCCGGACCCGGCGCACCGCGCCGTCGACGTCCAGGACCTTGAGCATGAGCTCGAGCCGGTTGCGTCGCAGGTCCACCCGAGGCTCGAGGGCTGCGGTCGAGAGGGGGCCACCCGCTGCCTCGAGGGCGGCCAGGGTCGCGCGGACCTCGTGCTCGGGCGGGAAGGCCATGCTGGCGAACCAGTCCCAGATGGCGCGGTCGTCCCGGCCCGGGAGCAGCACCACCTCGGCCCGGTCGGTCGCACGCCCCGCCCGTCCCACCTGCTGGTAGTAGGAGATGGGCGAGCTCGGTGCGCCCAGGTGCACGACGAACCCGAGGTCGGGCTTGTCGAAGCCCATCCCGAGGGCCGAGGTCGCCACGAGCGCCTTGACCTCGTTGGCGAGGAGCTCCCGCTCGGCCTCGAGACGTTCGGCCGGGTCGGTCTGGCCGGTGTAGGAGCGCACCGTGAGCCCCTCGGCGCGCAGGTGGGCCGCGACCTGCTCCGCCGCGGCGACCGTCAGGCAGTAGACGATGCCCGAGCCGGTCATCTCGGGGAGCCGCGCCGTGAGCCAGGCGAGCTGGGTGGCGTGGTCGGGGAGCTCGTGGACAGCGAGGCGCAGGCTCTCTCGCTCGAGCGGCCCCCGGAGCACCAGCACCTCGGCCCCCTGGCTCTCCTCGGCGGAGGTCCCGCTGGCGGCGAGCTGCTCGGCGACGTCAGCCGTGACCCGGGCGTTCGCGGTCGCGGTGGTCGCGAGCACCGGGGTCCCGGTCGGCAGCTCACCGAGCAACGTGCGCAACCGGCGGTAGTCGGGGCGGAAGTCGTGCCCCCAGTCCGAGATGCAGTGCGCCTCGTCGACCACGAGCAAGCCCGTGTCCTGCGCGAGCCGCGGTAGCACCTCGTCGCGGAAGGCGGGGTTGTTGAGACGTTCGGGGGAGACCAGGAGCACGTCGATCTCTCCCGCGGCGACCCGGGCGTGCACCTCGTCCCAGGTCTCGGTGTTGGCCGAGTGGATGGTCTCGGCCCGGATGCCGGCCCGCCGCGCGGCGTCGACCTGGTTGCGCATCAGCGCGAGCAGGGGCGAGACGATCACCGTGGGCCCACGGCCCTGGGCGCGCAGCAGGGCCGTGGCCACGAAGTAGACGGCCGACTTGCCCCAGCCGGTGCGCTGGACCACGAGGGCGCGCCGTCCCTCGAGCAGGGCCGCGATGGCCGTCCACTGGTCCTCGCGGAGCGCGGCGTCCGGGCGGCCGACGAGGCCGCGCAGCACCTCCTCGGCATGCAGGCGGGGAGAAGGCGCAGGGCCGGGGGCAAGCACGTCGGACGACATACCTGCAGTGTCGCAGCCACCACCGACGCCTCGGACCGTGCCCGAGGACGGAGCAGGGGCGGTGGTGCGAGACTGCCTGCATGCGACCTCCGGCCGTCGTCGCGGCCCTTCTCGGTGTGGTGCTCGCCATGAGCACGGCGCTCGCGGCCTGCGCGACACCCGAGGGAGCGGGGGACGGGGAGGGCGAGCCAGGGGGCGCGACCACGGGCCTGCGCGCCACGGGTGCGGCCCCCGG
>NZ_JALPKN010000098.1 GCF_023630195.1 Actinotalea sp. C106
GAGCTCCTCACCCCCGCCGCGGAGCACCGCGGCCCCGAGGCCCAGGCCTGCGAGGAGCCCCGCTCCGCCGTCGTTGGTGGCCGACCCCCCGAGACCGACGACCACGCGGGAGACGTCGAGGTCGAGCGCGGCCCGCAGCAGGAGGCCGAGTCCGTACGAGGAGCTCCGTCCCGGATCGCGCCGCCCTGCCGGCACCAGGTGCAGACCGATCGCGTGCGCGGACTCGACGTACGCGGTCCGCCCTCGCTCCCCCTCGACGAGCAGGACCGCGGCCGGTGCCGGCTCGCCGAGGGGGCCGGGGACCGTGGTCGGCACGAGCTCGCCGCCCAGCCCACGGCGCACGGCCTCGAGGAAGCCTGGACCGCCGTCGGCCAGCGGGAGCAGCACGACCTCGTCGTGCGGGGCGCCACGACGCCAGCCCTCAGCCATCGCCTCAGCGGCCTGCGGAGCCGTGAGGGTGCCGGTGAAGCAGTCGGGAGCCACGAGGATGCGCACCTCGCCATCCTGCCCCAGCCCGACCCCGTGGGACCGACGCCGTGGGCTCGGTGGGCACCGTGTGGGATCATCGTGGGGTGAGCGCCGTCGCCCCTCCTCCGTCCTCTCCCGGCTTCGCCGAGCCCGCACCCTCGGCCCTCCTGGAGCTGCTCGGGAGCCCCCGGGACCTCACCTCCGAGCGAGGTGTCGAGTGCCCCGGCGACCTCCCGGCCCCGAGCGATCCTGACCTGGTCGAACGCGCCCGCGTGGCTCGGGCGGCCCTCGGCGACCGGGCGTTCGTCCTGGGCCACCACTACCAGCGGGACGAGGTCATCGACTTCGCGGACGTCACCGGGGACTCGTTCAAGCTCGCCCGTGAGGCGGCCGCCCGCCCCGAGGCCGAGTTCATCCTCTTCTGCGGCGTGCACTTCATGGCCGAGTCGGCCGACATCCTCACCCACGAGAACCAGGCCGTCGTGCTTCCCGACCTCGCGGCTGGCTGCTCGATGGCCGACATGGCAGCGATCGACCAGGTCGAGGAGGCCTGGGAGGTCCTGGCCGACGCCGGGATCGCCGACCGGACCCTGCCCGTCACCTACATGAACTCCACCGCTGCCATCAAGGCCTTCACCGGCCGGCACGGGGGCACGGTGTGCACCTCCTCCAACGCTCAGGTGGCGCTGCGCTGGGCCTTCGACCAGGTGGGTGGGGTCGATGGGGACGGCAAGGTGCTCTTCATGCCCGACCAGCACCTCGGGCGGAACACAGCAGTCCTCGAGCTCGGCCTCGACCTCGAGGACTGCGTGGTCTTCGACCCGCGCCGGCCCGGTGGTGGCCTGAGCGAGGCCGAGCTCGAGAACGCCCGCATGATCCTGTGGCGCGGGCACTGCTCGGTGCACGGCCGCTTCTCGACGCAGAACGTGACCGACGTGCGCGAGCGGGTGCCGGGCGTCAACGTGCTGGTGCACCCCGAGTGCAAGCACGAGGTGGTCACCAGCGCGGACCTCGTCGGCTCGACCGAGTTCATCATCCGCGCCCTCGACGGGGCCGAGCCGGGCTCCTCCTGGGCCATCGGCACCGAGCTCAACCTGGTCCGCAGGCTCGCGGCTCAGCATCCCGAGCTCGACGTGCACTACCTGGACTCGACGGTGTGCTTCTGCTCGACGATGAACCGCATCGACCTGCCGCACCTCGTCTGGGCCATGGAGTCGCTCGTCGCGGGACGGACGGTCAACCGCATCGTCGTCGACCCCGACGACGCCCACTGGGCCCGCGTGGCCCTGGACCAGATGCTGGCGCTCCCAGGGCTCTGACGTGGCGACCGAGAGCCCGCTCTGCATCGGCGTCCTCGTCTTCGACGACGCCGAGGAGCTCGACGTCGTCGGGCCCTACGAGGTGCTCACGGCCTGGGCCGGGCTCTCAGCGCTGCGCCCCACGGTCACGACCTTCTCGTACGACGGAGCCGGGGTACGCCTCGCCAAGGGGCTTCGCGTGGTCCCCGACGCCGGGCGTGAGGACCTCGACCCGATGCACGTCCTGGTGCATCCCGGCGGGGACGGCACCCGCCACCTGGTCCAGGACGCCGCCCATCTGGCGTGGTTGCGGGCCGTACGTGCGACGACGCCCCTCATGGCCAGCGTGTGCACCGGGGCTCTCGCCTACGCAGCCGCCGGCCTGCTCGCGGGCCGCCCAGCGACGACGTACTGGAAGGCCTTCGACGAGCTCTCGAGGATCGACCCGAGCGTGCTGATCGACACCGAGGCACGGTTCGTGGACGACGGCGACGTCGTCACCTCGGCGGGGGTCTCGGCCGGGATCGACATGGCCCTGCACCTCGTCGCGCGCCTGGAGTCGGTCGAGGTCGCGCGCGAGGTGCGTCGCGCGATCCAGTACGACCCGGCTCCCCCGGTCTGACCCGCGCGACCGACCCTGCGCACACCACCCGCCGAGGTCTACCTCCGGTCGCACCCCTGGGTACCCTCCCGGGATGACCCGACAGCTCCAGCTGGCCCTCGTGACCACCCGCCCGCGCCGCGCCGTTCCCGGGCTGGGGATCCTCGACGTCTCGGTCACGCGGATGCGGGTACGCCCGGGGGACCTCGACTTCTACCTGCACGTCAACAACGGGGTGTACCTGCAGATGATGGACGTCGCCAGGAGCAACCTCCTCGCCGACCTCGGCGCCGTCGGGCTGCTGCGGAGTGCGCGCTGGTACCCCGTGGTCGCCGCCTCGACCATGACCTACCGACGTTCGCTCCAGCTGGGCGACCGGTTCGAGATCCGCACCCGGGTGCTCGGCTGGGACGAGCGCGTCGTCTACCTCGAGCAGACCTTCGTCCGCGGTGAGGACCCCGTGGCGCGGGGGCTCGTGGCCGGGCGCTTCCTCGCCCGCTCGGGCGAGCGGGTCCCCGCCCCCGAGGTCGCAGCTCTCCTCGGGGGCGGGGGGAGCCCTCAGCTCCCCGACGACCTCATGACGTGGGCGCGGTCGGTCGACGTGGCCCACCGAGGCGGCTGAGCAGCAGGGCCTCGGCCAGCACGACCTTCTCGAGCTCGGCGAGGTGCACCGACTCGTCCGCCCCGTGGGCGCGGGAGTCAGGGTCCTCGACCCCCGTCACCAGGATCGCGGCCTGCGGGTAGACCTCGAGCAGGTCCGCGATGAAGGGGATCGAGCCACCGACGCCGATGTCCACCGGCTCGGTGCCCCAGGCGTCGGCGAAGGCCCGCCGGGCCACCTGCATCGCGACCGAGTCGGTCGGGGCCTGGAACGGCTTGCCGAGCTCGCCGTCGTGCACGGTGACCTGGGCGCCGAACGGGGCGTGCCCCTCGAGGTGGGCACGCAGCGCGGCGGCCGCCTCGACCGGGTCCTGGCCCGGAGGGATCCGCAGAGAGAGCTTGGCCCGGGCCCGAGGCGCGAGGGTGTTCGACGCCTCGGCGACCGAGGTCGCGTCGATCCCGATGACCGACAGCGCGGGCTTCGTCCACAGCCGACCGGTCAGGGTCCCGGACCCCGCGAGCCGGACGCCGGGGAGCACCGAGGCGTCAGCACGCAGGTCCGCCTCCTCGTAGTCGACCGTGGGCTCGGGGGCGGCGGCGAGGCCCGCGACGGCCACGTCGCCGGCGTCGTCGTGCAGGGTCGCCAGGAGTCGGGCGAGCAGGGTCGGGGCGTCGAGGATGGGGCCGCCGAACATCCCGGAGTGGACGGCGTGCTCGAGCACCGCGACCTCGACCTCGCAGTCGACCAGTCCGCGCAGGCTCGTGGTGAGGGCGGGGACGCCGACACGCCAGTTGGTCGAGTCCGCGACCACGATCACGTCGGCCTCGAGGAGGTCGCGGTACTGGGTCAGGAAGTCGGCGAAGCTGGGTGAGCCCACCTCCTCCTCCCCCTCGACGAAGACCGTCACGCCGACGGACAGCTCGTCGGCCAGCACCCGCAGGGCGCCAAGGTGGGCCACGACCCCGGCCTTGTCGTCCGCCGCGCCCCGCCCGTAGAGCCTGCCCTCGCGCTCGACCGGCTCGAAGGGCGGCGTCGTCCAGGCCGAGTCGGCACCCGGGGGCTGCACGTCGTGGTGCGCGTACAGCAGCACGGTCGGAGCCCCCGCAGGCCCGGGACGTCGTGCGACCACAGCAGGGGCGCTCTGCCGGCCGTCGGCGCCGGTCGAGGTGAGCACCTGGACCTCGGGCAGCCCCGCCCCCTCGAGCAGTGCCGCGACGGCCTCGGCGCTGCGCCGCACGTGGGCCTTGTCGAAGGCGGCGCTCGAGACGCTGGGGATCCGCACGAGGTCCTCGAGGTCCCGGCGCAGGGCCGGGAAGGCCTCACGCACCCGGGTGCGCAGGGTGTCGGTCAGGTGCTTGTCGTCAGGTGTGCTGTTCACGGCGTCCACGCTACCGGCGGGCTCGACTACCCTGGGCCCGTGTTCTCCCGCCGCCGTTCGAACCCCGAGCCCACCCCTGAGACCTCTGAGGAGCCCGCCGAGGTCCCCGGGATGGTCCAGAAGAAGGGGCGCCCCACGCCTCGACGCAGCACCGCCGAGGCCGCCCGCAAGCGTCCCCTGGTCCCGACCGACCGCAAGGCCGCGGCCCGGACGCAGCGCGCGGCCGCCCGCGAGCAGCGGGACCGCGAGTACAAGGCGATGCAGACCGGGGACGAGAAGAACCTGCCGCTGCGCGACCGCGGGCCGGTCAAGCGGTGGATCCGCGACTACGTCGACGCCCGCCGCAACCTCGGCGAGTACTTCCTCCCGGTGGCGCTGGTCATGGTGTTCTCGACCTTCGTGACGGCCAACAACATCACCGCCGGCATCGTCGTGATCATGGTGCTTTACCTGGTCGTCGTCGTGACCATCGCCGATGCCTTCATCTTGTCGCGGGTCCTCAAGCGTCGCCTGAACGCCCGCTTCGGCGAGGCCAAGGTGCCGCGGGGATCGCTGATGTACGGAGTGCTGCGCGCCTTCCAGATCCGCCGCACCCGGCTCCCCCGCCCACAGGTCAAGCGCGGTGAGTACCCGGTCTGAGGGCCCTGCCTGGCCTGAGGACGCCTCAGCGGTCGAACCGATTCGAGGCGAGGCATAGGCTGAGGGCATGAAGCATCGATACCTCGGCAGCAGCGGTCTCAAGATCTCCGAGATCGCCTACGGCAACTGGCTCACCCACGGCTCCCAGGTCGAGAACGACGCGGCCACGGCCTGCGTGCACGCCGCCCTCGACGCGGGCATCACCACCTTCGACACCGCCGACGTCTACGCGAACACCGTCGCCGAGAGCGTCCTCGGCGAGGCTCTCGCCGGTCAGCGGCGCGAGTCCCTCGAGATCTTCACCAAGGTCTACTGGCCCACCGGCCCCCAGGGGCCGAACGACGTCGGCCTCTCCCGCAAGCACATCATGGAGTCGATCAACGGCTCGTTGCAGCGGCTCGGCACCGACTACGTCGACCTCTACCAGGCCCACCGCTTCGACACCGAGACCCCGCTCGAGGAGACGATGCAGGCCTTCGCCGACGTCGTCCGGCAGGGCAAGGCGCTCTACATCGGCGTCTCGGAGTGGACCGCCGACCAGATCCGCGCCGGGCACGCCCTGGCCAAGGACCTCGGCGTCCAGCTCATCTCGAACCAGCCGCAGTACTCGATGCTGTGGCGCGTCATCGAGGGGGAGGTCGTGCCGACCTCGGCCGAGCTCGGCGTCTCGCAGATCGTCTGGTCGCCGATCGCCCAGGGCGTCCTGACCGGCAAGTACAAGCCGGGCGAGGCCCTGCCGGAGGGCTCGCGTGCGACGGACGCCAAGGGCGGGGCCCGGATGATCGACCGGTTCATGAACGACGAGGTCCTGGGCGCCGTGCAGCAGCTGACCCCGGTGGCAGCCGAGCTCGACCTGTCGATGGCCCAGCTCGCCGTCGCCTGGGTGCTGCAGAACGAGAACGTCGCTGCCGCGATCATCGGCGCGTCCCGGCCCGAGCAGGTCCACGAGAACGTCGCGGCCTCGGGCGTGACGATCCCCGCCGAGCTCATGGCGCGGATCGACCAGACCCTGGCCGCGGTCGCGGTCACCGACCCGGGCAAGACCGCCGAGAACGCCCCGGCGGGCCGCCCGGTCTGAGGTTCGTCGCCGGCTCAGCGGCCGGTCAGCGCTGCGGTCCCCGTGGTCCTGACCGGTCGCGGGCCGGTGAGTGCCGTGAACCGCGGCAGGAGCAGGTGCACGATGAAGCCGATGGACGCGGCGTAGGCGAGGGTGCCCAGGCCGACCGTCCCGCCCAGGGCCCAGCCCGTCGTGACCACCCCGATCTCGATCCCGGACCGGACCCACCGCACCCGCCAGCCGGTCCTGGCGACCAGCCCCGTCATCAGACCGTCCCGCGGGCCGGGTCCCAGACGGGCCCCGATGTAGCAGGCGGTCGCGACGCCGTTGACGACGATCCCGCCACCGGTCATGAGGATCGCGCCCCACAGCGGCAGGTCACCCAGCAGCCCGGCCAGCGCCAGGAACGGGTCCACGAGCAGTCCGATGACGAGCACGTTCGCGACGGTCCCGATGCCGGGGCGCTGACGCAGCGGGATCCAGCAGAGCAGGACCACGAGGCTGACGACGATCGTCGCGGTCCCCAGGCTCCACCCCAGCCGACGGCCGATGCCCTGGCTCAGCACGTCCCAGGGCATGTTGCCCAAGGACGCGTGCACGAGCATCGCGATCGACGCCGCGTACAGGACCAGCCCGACGACGAGCTGGGTGAGACGGACTGCCGGGCGCTCCACGCTCCTCACCGTAGGTCCTCGAGGGACGTCCCGGCCGCCCACGCGAGGTGGGACTGCGGCGGACGGCGCCGGCCGTAGCCATCTCCCCGGACGACCGCCCCGAGCGCGACGAGCAGCGTCAGGAGCAACCAGCAGGCCACTAGGAGTACCACTGAAGGGATCATGTCTCTATCCTCGGCACAGGTGGCCTGGTGATCCATGGCCACCTGAGGGATAGTGGCCTCGTGATCCACGCAGGCGGCCCGATCGACCGACGCATCTCCGGCCCCGGGCTCGCCCGGGTGCTGGGGCGCCTATCCACCGCGGGGCCCGGGTACACGGCCCTCGCCGAGGCGATCCGGCGCGCAGTGCTCGACGGCGCTCTGCCGCTGGGGACCAGGCTGCCCAGTGAGCGAGAGCTCGCCCAGACCCTCGGGCTCTCCCGCACCACGACCGGGGCCGCCTACCAGCGCCTGCGCGATCTCGGCCTGCTGACGACGCGTCGAGGCTCTGGCAGCGTGACCACCGTGCCGGAGGGCCTCACCGCCGGGGGTGTCGGCCTCGTCATGACGGCCAGCAGCGAGGACGGTCCGGTCGACCTGACCATCGCCGCTCCTCCGGCACCACCTCAGCTGCACGGCGCCGTCGAACGCGCCCTCGAGGCACTCCCGGCGCACACGACGGGGCACGGGTACACCCACCAGGGCCTGCCCGCCCTGCGCACGCGGATCGCCGAGAGGTACACCGCCCGCGGGACGCCGACCACCCCGGACCAGATCCTCGTCACCAACGGCGCGCAGCAGGCCATCAGCCTTCTGCTGGCTGTCACCGTCGGTCCCGGGGACCGGGTCGTCATCGAGCAGCCCAGCTACCCCAACGCGGTCGGGGCCGTGCGTGGCTCCGGGGCCCGACCGGTGCCGGTCCCGGTCGGGCCGGCGGGGCTCGATCTCGACCTCCTCGACGCCACCGTCCGCCAGGTGGCCCCACGCCTGGTCTACCTGACGCCCGACCACCACAACCCCACCGGGACGAGCCTGGACGACGACGGACGAGGACGTGTCCGGGAGATCGCCGGGCGTCACCGCACGCTGGTCGTCGCCGACGAGACCCTCACGGACCTGACCATCGACGGCCCACGACCGGCGAGCATCAGCGGCCCGTCCGCCGGGGCGAACCTGGTCGCGGTCGGCTCGGCGTCCAAGACGTTCTGGGGCGGCCTGCGCGTGGGCTGGGTGCGCGGACCTCGCGAGCTCGTGACCCGGCTCGCGACCGAGAGGTCCCGGTACGACATCAGCACGGCCCTCCTGGACCAGCTCGTCACCTGCGCCCTGATCGACGTCGAGGAGGAGGTACTCGCGGCCCGCCTTCCGCTGCTGCGCACCCAGCGCGACACGCTGCTCACCGCGGTTCGCACCTCCCTCCCCTGGCAGGTCAGGACCCCTCCGGGCGGCCTGTCGGCGTGGGCGGACCTCGGGGCACCGGTCTCCTCGGCCCTCGCGGCGGTGGCCCTGCAGCACGGCGTGCGCATCGTCCCCGGGCCCACGTTCGGGGTCGACGGCGCGCTCGAGTCGCGTCTGCGGCTCACGTTCAGCCAGGAGCCCGAGGTGATCGAGCGGGGAGTGGCCAGGCTGGCCGAGGCGTGGGCGACGCTGGGGCTCGCCGGGGACGCCGGCCACGAGCGCGCCCTCACCCAGACCGGTGCCGCCGTGATCTAGGCCGTGGGCCTACCCGTGGCGCGGGCCGGGGACCAGTGCCACCGGGGCGGCGACGGCCCCACCCTGGTGCTGCAGCCGGGCCGCGCGGACCTCCTCGTCCACGAGTCGCCGCCAGTGCTCACCGAGCCAGGACTCGGCGTCGAAGCGGCTGGTGAAGGCCGGGCTGAGCGGGCGGTCCAGCTCGGACCCGTCGTCGTCCAGGAACACCCAGCCCCACTGCGGGCGGGTCACGGGGTCGCTCCGGCGGCCAGCGCACGGTGCACGTGCGCGGCCCAGAACGGGCCCTCGTAGACCAGTCCCGTGTAGCCCTGGACGAGGTCGGCCCCAGCCTCGAGGTAGGCCTGCGCGTCCCGCCCGGAGGTCACTCCCCCCACGCCGATCAGGGTCGGGGTCGGCCCGAGGCGGTCCCGGAGGCGGCGCGTCACCTCCAGGCCGCGCGCCAGGAGCGGCGGTCCGGACAGCCCGCCCTCGCCGTAGTCGTGCGCGATGGTCGTGTTGACCGCGACCACGCCGTCGAGCCCGAGCTCGGTGACCAGGTCCGCGACCTCGTCGATCTCCTCGTCCTGCAGGTCCGGGGCGATCTTCACCAGGAGCGGGACCCGTCGGTGCCGCGGGGTCGCCCCGTCCGCCGCGGCGCGCACCGCCTCGAGGATGGGGCGCAGGTGCTCGACCGACTGCAGGGCACGCAGACCAGGGGTGTTGGGCGAGGAGACGTTGACCACCAGGTAGTCGGCCACCGGGGCGAGCAGCGCGGCGCTGGTCGCGTAGTCGCTCGCCGCCTCGGCGTCCGGGGTGACCTTGGTCTTGCCGATGTTGACCCCCAGCACGACGTCGCGGCCCCACCCCGTCCCGCGCAGGCCTCGCAGCCGGGCTGCAGCGACCGCCGCACCGGCGTTGTTGAAGCCCATCCGGTTGCGGACGGCGTGCTCGTCGAGCACCCGCCACAGGCGTGGTCGGGGGTTGCCGGGCTGGGCATGCGCCGTGATCGTGCCGACCTCGACGAAGGCGAACCCCAGGGTCGTCAGCCCACGGACACCGACCCCGTCCTTGTCGAACCCTGCCGCCAGGCCGAACCGGCCCGCGAGCCGTCGTCCGAAGACCTCGACCTCACCCCCCGGGGGCGGGGCGCACGAGCGCGCCAGCAGGTGCCGGGCCCCCGGCACGGCGGCCGCCGCGCGGATCGCCGCGAAGCCCAGGTGGTGGGCGCGCTCGGGGTCGAGGCGCCGCAGGACGTGGGTGAAGAGGAGGCGGTACACGCGCGCCAACCTATCGCCGTGGCTCGGCGGCGACAGGGGACGTCCGGCGCAGCCAGAGCAGCCCCAGCACCGGCAGCACCAGCGGCACGAACCCGTAGCCCGCGCCGAAGGTCGACCACACCGTCGGCTCGGGGAACAGCGACGAGGCCAGGACCGAGAGGGCGCCGACGACCACCACGCCGACCATCTCGATCGTGACCGCGCCCCAGGCGACGCGTCGCGCCCGGGGACCCGTCCGTGCGAGGGCCAGGGTCGCGACGACGTACACGAGGGCGGCGAAGGCCGAGAGCAGGTAGGCGAGCGGGGCGCGCTCGAGGTCCCGCAGCACCTGTACGAGCGAGCGGGCCGTCGCGGCGACGGCGAGCAGACCGTAGACCGCGACGAGGGCACGCCCGGCCCCCGAGGTCACCCGTGGCTCGCTCACAGGCCCACCCACACCTGGAGCAGGCGGTACTGCAGGAAGGCCACCGTGGCGGAGGCGACCACCAGCACGACCGAGCTCCACCGGGTGCGCTCGGTGAAGGCCCAGACCGCGGCGATCGGCAGCACGAGCAGCGTGGTCACCAGGTACCCCCAGTACGTGACGGGGTCGGCGGGCCCGTCACCCGCGGCGGTCGCCGCGAGACCGAGCGCCACCTGGACCACCAGGACCGCCTCGATCACGGCACCCGTCAGGAGCTGCCGCAGGATCACCGGACGGTCGGTCAGGGCCCGCCATCCTGCCCATGCCGCCAGGCCGAGGCACAGGAGGCCGACGAGCAGGAGGAGAGGGATCCACACCCCGCGAGGATACGACCCCGACCGACCCGCACGGCCCGGCCGCCACCCGCCCTCGACCGTTAGCATCGTGCGGTGACCTCCCTGAACCTGACATCCAAGGACCCTGCCCGCCTCGACGTCGACGTGGTGGTCGTCGCCGTCGCGCGGACCACCTCGGGAATCGAGGTGCTCGGCGAGGCCCTCCCGCCCACCACCGCCCGCGAGCTCGTGGCCGCGGCGCAGGGCCTGGGGCTGACCGGCGCTGCGGACTCGCTGCACCGCCTGCCCAGCCG
>NZ_JALPKN010000099.1 GCF_023630195.1 Actinotalea sp. C106
GCAGCATCGACGCGGGAACGGTCGCGGGGGCCTCGACCCGGCCCGCGACGTGCGCGCCGCTCACGGCAGCACCTCGGCGTCCTGCCGTGCCGTGGCGGCGTCCCGCGGCGCCACATCGGCGTCCTGCCGGGCCATCTCGGCCCGCATCTCCCGGGCCAGCGCCGGGTTGGAGTAGGGGTGGTCCGCCTCCCCCACCGGCTGCTCGAGGTGGGCGACGACGCGCTCGGCGACCTCCCGGGGCTTGTCCTGACTGAGCTTGGCCTTGCCCTGCCAGCGGGTGACCCGCAGCCGGAAGCCGGCGGCCCCGGGGGCGATGCGGTGGGCGTACTCGGCGACGTCGGGCAGGCCGATCGGGTGGGGCATGGGGGCCTCGTAGCGGTAGGTGGTGTCCGAGAGCACGCGGTAGGTGTCCTCGGCGTCGAGCAGCTCGGGGGTGCCGTGCAGGTGCACCGCGAGGTAGTTCCAGGTGGGGACCGCGGGGCTCGTGCCGTACCAGCCGGGAGAGACGTACCCGTAGGGGCCCTCGACGACCAGCAGCACCTCGCCGGACCCGAGGCCGTGCAGGGCGTCGTCGGGCCGGCCCACGTGGCTGACCACGGTGAGCTCGGGTCCGTCCTCGAGCAGCACGGGCACGTGCGAGGCGACCAGGCCCTCGGCGGTGTGGCTGACCAGCGTGGCCCAGCCGTGCTCGGCGATGAGCTCCCGCACCCGCGCCTCGTCGGTCAGGGCGTAGTCGGGGGTGTTGATCATCGGCGGCCCTTCGGGTCGGGGTCCTCACGCGGACGTGGTGCGGGTGCATCTCGGCGAACACCCATCGAACCATCGAGCCCCCCGCCGCTGAGCCCTGGGAGGCCGTACGACGTGTGACGAGCACGTTAAAGTTTCATTTCCTACTGAATCTTCTGAGACTTTGCTATTGACCTACACCCGGCGTGACCGCTTGCCTGGAGCTCGGCCCAACGCACCCCCGAGCGTGTGGCCGACGGGCGCCGCCCCACCGACGGACGGCGCGGCCTACGAGTGGAGGATCCATGAAGGCACGCGTTCGTGCGACGGTCGGCGTCGCAGCGCTCGGCCTCGTCCTGGCAGCATGCGGCAGCACCGATGCCGAGGACGAGCCGACCACGACCGAGACGGAGGGCCCCTCCGGGTCCATCAGCATCGCCGTCACCGACCCCGGTCAGCTCACCCCCGGGCGACAGACCGTCGCCTACGACTTCTCGATGGCCGTGTTCGCCCCGCTGACCTTCATCGACGACGCGAGCGAGATGACCTACGTCGCCGCCGAGTCGGTCGAGAGCGAGGACGCCACCACCTGGACGATCACCCTGCGCGAGGGCTGGACCTTCCACGACGGCACCCCGGTGACGGCGCAGAGCTACGTCGACGCCTGGAACACGGTCGCCTACGGACCCAACGCCTTCGAGAACTCGGGCCAGCTCGCCAACGTGGTGGGCTACGAGGACCTCAACACCGAGAGCGACCCGGCCACCGAGATGTCCGGCCTCGAGGTCGTCGACGAGAGCACCTTCACCGTGACCCTCGCCGGCCCGGACAGCCAGTTCCCCCTGCAGGTCTCCCAGGCGCAGACCGCGATGTACCCGATGCCCGAGGTCGCCTTCGAGGACCTCGAGGCCTACGACCGCCAGCCCATCGGCAACGGCGCGTTCGTGATGGTCGGCGAGTACGTCGAGAACGACCCGATCGAGCTCGAGGCCTACCCCGAGTATCAGGGCCCGGCGCCCACGATCTCGGCGATGACCCTCGTCCCGTACAGCGACACCGGGACCGCCTACACCGACGTCCTCGCCGGGAACCTCGACGTCGCGAGCCTCCCGCCGGACCGCACCGCCCAGGCCGAGTCCGACTTCGGCGACCGGATCTACGCCTTCGAGGCCCCTGGCATCGCCTTCCTCGGGATCCCCCTGGCCGACGAGCGCTACCAGGACATCCGCGTGCGCCAGGCCATCTCGATGGCCATCGACCGCGAGACCATCAACGAGGTCATCTACGGCGGCCTGTACGAGCCGGCGACCGCCTTCACCCCCGCGATCGCGCCGGGGACCCCCGTGGGCATCTGCGGCGAGCTGTGCGAGTACCACCCCGAGGACGCCAAGGACCTGCTCGACGAGGCCGGCGGCTTCGAGGGCACCATCGACATCTACTACCCGGGCGGCATCGGCCTGGACGAGATGTACGCGGCGATCGCCAACAACCTGCGCCAGAACCTCGAGGTCGAGGCCGTCGCGACGCCGAGCACCGACTGGGCCGAGTTCTACGAGACCCGCCTCAACGGGGACGCCCCCGGGCCGTTCTTCTCCCGCTGGGGCGCCCTCTACCCCAGCCAGCAGAACACCCTGCGGGTCTTCTTCGTCGAGAACGGCGGCTGCACCAACTGCATCCCCTGGTACGACGACGAGGTGGCCGAGCTGATCGCCGAGGCCGACGCCACCGTCGACTCCGACGACGCCGCGAGCGCCTACGCGGTGGTCCAGGAGCGCATCCTCGAGGAGTTCCCGGCCCCGCCGCTGTTCTTCGAGACGTACTCCTACGTGACCTCCGAGCGGGTCGAGGTGCTCCCGACCTCGGCCGTGGGCAACCCGCTGTTCTCCCAGACGGTCCTGGCCGAGGACGCCTGACCGGATGTCGACGTCTCCCCTGACGGTGGGCTCGCTCGAGGGCGTCCTCGAGCGAGCCCACCGGGTTCCCCCGCTCCACGACTTCCCCGGCGTGGACGAGCTCCTCGCCTCCTTCGACGAGCTCGTCGAGCGTCACCCGGGCCTGGCCCGACGACGACGCATCGGGACCTCACGCCTGGGCGAGCCGATCCCGATGGTCAGCATCGGCGACGGCCCGCGGCAGATGCTGATGGTCGCCGGGGTGCACCCCAACGAGCCGATCGGCTTCCGCACGGTGCAGCACCTGGCCGAGCTGCTCTGCACCGACGAGGAGCTGCGCGCCGCCCTCGACGCGACCTGGCACCTGGTGCCCTGCATCGACCCCGACGGCGCCCGCCTCAACGAGGCCTGGTACGGGGACCCGAGGAGCCGGACCGCCTACGCCCGCCGCTTCTACCGCCCGGCCCCCGACGAGCAGGTCGAGTGGACCTTCCCCCTGGCCCACGAGGGCCACTGGTTCGACGACGTCATGCCCGAGACCCTCGCCCTCATGCGGGTCATCGACGAGGTGCGGCCCGAGCTCATGGTCTCCCTGCACAACGCCGAGATGGGCGGGGTCTACTACTACCTCAGCGAGGAGGTGCCGGGGGCCGTCGAGGCCCTGCACGCCATCCCCGCGAGCCTGGACCTGCCCCTGGACACCGGGGAGCCCGAGTCCCCCGCCCTGCAGCTGCTGGGCCCGGCCGTCTACCGGATGGCCTCCACCCGGGACGAGTACGACTACCTGGTGAGTCGCGGCCTGGACCCCACCGGCTTGGTGGGCGGGGACTCCTCAGCGGCCTACGCCGCGCGGCACGGCACGGTCTCCCTGGTCGCCGAGCTGCCCTACTGGTCCCACCCCTCGGCCGACGACGACACACCGACGGCGACGAGCTACCGCGAGGTCCTCATCGCCAAGGCCGAGGGGCTGATCGAGCTGGGCGCCGCCCTGACCGAGGTGCTCGAGGCCGCGGCGCCCTACCTGAGCATCCGCTCGCCCTTCCTGCGCGCGAGCGAGGCCTTCGTCCCGATGATGGGGACCGTCGGCCGGCACGAGCGCGACCGGGCCGAGCTCCCCGAGAGCGACCGGCCCGCGACCGTCAGCGAGGTCTTCAGCGCCGCGGACCTGGTGCGCTGCTTCCGCCTGCGGTACGGCGGGATGCTGGTGCGTGCGCTGGCCGCCGAGATCGCCGCCGGGACGGCGACCGCGCGGGTGCGCGAGCTGCACCACGGGCTGGTCACCACGTACGAGGCCTGGCTCGAGGAGGCCGACCGGGTCGAGGGGCTCGAGGTGATCCCGGTCGAGCGGCTCGTGGGCGTCCAGCTCGCCGCGACCCTCACGATGGCCGAGCTGCTGGGGCGACGTCGGGCCGCAGCGGGTCACGGAGCGGTCGGCCCGGGAGCCGCAGGGCAGGGAGCCGCAGGGTGACCGCGGCGCAAGCCGTGACCCGCCGCCTCGCCGAGCTGGTGCTGGTCTTCCTCGGCGTCATGTTCATCATCTACGTGATGGTCTTCACCCTGCCCGGGGACCCGATCATGGCCCTGGGCGGAGACCGTCCGCTGCCCGAGAACGTCGTCGCCGAGCTGCGCAGCCGCTACCACCTGGACGAGCCGGTCTGGAAGCAGTACCTCTACTACCTGCAGGGGCTGGCTCAGGGGGACCTGGGCACCAACTTCTCCGGGCAGCCCGTGGCCGACCGACTCGCGGCCCGCTGGCCCGTGACCATCGCCCTGGCCCTGACGGCCTGGGGAATCGAGCTCGTCATCGGCGTCGGCCTGGGCCTGTACGCCGGCCTGCGCCGCGGCCGCGTCGGTGACCGGGTCGTGCTCGCCGGGACCATCCTCGCTGCCTCGGTGCCGGTCTTCGTCGTGGCCGTCTCGGCCCAGCTGGTGTTCGGGGTGCAGCTCGGCTGGTTCCCGGTCGCCGGCACCACCCAGGGTTGGCCGACGGCGTACCTGCTGCCCGCAGCCTGCATCGCGGTCTTCGGCCTGGCCAGCATCGCGCGGCTGATGCGCGGCTCGGTGATCGACACCATGAGCTCGGACTTCGTGCGGACCCTGTGGGCCAAAGGACTGACCCGGCGCCAGGTCGTCGGGGTGCACGTGACCCGCAACTCGGCGATCCCGGTCCTGACCTACCTCGCGATCGACCTGGGGTACCTGCTGGGCGGCACCGTGATCATCGAGGGGATCTTCAACCTCCCCGGCGTGGGACAGCTCCTCTTCCAAGCCATCCGCGCCCACGAGGGGCCGACCGTCGTCGGGGTCTCGACGGCGCTGATCATCGTGTTCCTGGTCGCGAACCTCGTGGTCGACCTGCTGCACACCGCCCTCGACCCGAGGATCCGTCATGAGTGAGGCCACCGCGAGCGTCGAGGACGCCACCGCCGAGCACACCGGCCCTCCCCCCGGACGCGGGGTGTGGCAGACCCTGCGGCGTCGTCCGCTCTTCTGGGCCTGCGTCGTGGTGCTGACCCTGCTCGGGCTCGTCGCCGCCGTGCCGAGCTGGTTCGCGGGCTGGTTCGGCCAGCCCGACCCCCGGGTCTGCGACCTGAGCTCCTCGGCCCAGGCCCCGAGCGCCGAGCACGTGTTCGGCACGGACCTGCAGGGCTGCGACGTGTGGGCCAACGTCATCTTCGGCACCCGCAACTCGCTGAGCGTCGGGCTGCTCTCGACCGCCGTGGCCCTGGCCGTCGCCCTCGTGGTCGGCACCCTGGCCGGGTACCGCGGAGGCTGGGCGGACCGGCTCATCAGCCGGCTGACCGACGTCTTCCTCGGGTTCCCGTTCCTGCTCGGCGCGGTCGTGGTGCTCACCAGCGTGGGGTCGCGGTCACCCGTGAGCGTGTCCATGGTGCTGGCCCTGTTCTCCTGGCCGACCATGGCCCGCCTGGTGCGCAGCTCGGTCCGCTCCGTGCGAGGAGCCGAGTACGTCGACGCCGCCCGCGCGATGGGGCTGTCCACGGCGCGCATCGTCCGTCGCTACGTGCTGCCCAACGCGATCGGCCCGGTGCTCGCGGTCGCGACCATCAGCGTGGGCTCGGTGATCGTCGCCGAGTCGACCCTGACCTTCCTGGGGCTGGGGCTGCGCGCGCCGTCGATCTCCTGGGGCCTGCAGCTCTCGAGCGCCCAGTCCTACTTCCAGACCGCCCCGCACATGCTCGTCTTCCCGAGCATCTTCCTCACCGTGACCGTGCTGGCCATGATCACCCTCGGTGACATCCTGCGGGACACCCTCGACCCCCGCGGCCGATGACGGCCCGCCCCCACCACCCCGGAGAGACGATGAGCACCACCGACACGATCCGCAGCGCCGCCCCCTACCTGCTGAGCTGGGCCCGCGCCCAGGCTGCGCACCTGCGCGTGCCGGGGGTGCAGCTCGCGGTGCGCTCGGGGGACGAGCTCGTGCTCGACGAGGCCATCGGCGTCGCCGACCTGAGCACCGGGGAGCCGCTGCGCACCGACCACCTCTTCCGGATCGCCTCGCACTCCAAGACCTTCACCGCCACCGCCGTCATGCAGCTGGTGCAGGCCGGGCGGCTGCGCCTCGACGACCCCGCGGGCACCTGGGTCCCCGAGCTCGCCGACGGCGGCTCGCCGATCGCCGCCGCGACGGTCCGTGAGCTGCTCGGCCACCAGGCCGGGGTGATCCGGGACGGGGACCACGCGGACTTCTGGCAGCTCGCGTACCCGTTCCCCGACCGCGAGGCGCTGCTCGCCGCGGTGCTGGCCGACGGCGGGGCGACGCTCGCGCGCAACGAGCACTTCAAGTACTCCAACCTGGGCTACGGCCTGCTGGGCCTGATCGTCGAGGCCGTCTCGGGGCAGGGCTACGCCGAGCACCTGCGCGAGCACGTCACGGCCCCCCTCGGCCTGACCCGTACCGGCGCCGAGCTCGAGCCCGAGCGCGCGGGCGAGTACGCCGCCGGCCACACGGGCCTGCTGCTCGGCGAGCACGAGCGCCAGGTCATCGAGCACGTCGACACCCGCGCCCTCGCCGCCGCCACGGGCTTCTACTCCACGGCCGCCGAGCTCACGACCTACGGCTCGGCGCACTGGTTCGGGGACACCCGCCTGCTCGACGACGACAGCAAGCGTCTGATGCAGCGCCTCGAGTCCGTCGTGACCTCCTACGGCACCGAGATCGGACGCTACGGGGTGGGCATCGAGCGGCGGACCATCGGCCAGCGCGAGCTCGTCGGGCACTCGGGCGGCTACCCGGGCCACATCACCCGCACCTACGTCGACCCCCGCGAGAAGCTCGTGGTGAGCGTGCTGACCAACGCGATCGACGGCCCCGCCGACCTCATTGCCACGGGCATCATCAAGCTCGTCGACGCCGCCCTGAACCCCTCGAGCGGCACCACCCCCACCCCGCACGACGACGCGCTGCCGCCGCTGTCGAGCTACACGGGACGCTTCGCGAACCTGTGGGGGATGCTCGACGTCGCGGACCTCGGCGGACGGCTCGTCCTGGTGCGCCCGACCCTCGCCGACCCGCTCCAGGGCCTCGAGGAGGTCACCGTCGAGGGACCGGACCTGCTGCGGGTCCACGCCCAGAGCACCTTCGGCGCGGGAGGCGAGCTGGTGCACCTCGAGCGGGGTCCCGACGGCGCCGTGACGAGCGTGCGGTCGACCGGCATGACGAGCTGGCCGGTCGAGGAGTTCCGTCGCCGTCGTCCCGCCATGACCAGCACCTCCACTCCTAGGCTGGCTCCATGACCGGAGCCGATGACGCCCCCGCCCCTCCCCTCGAGCTCGACGACTCGGCACGCCAGTTCGTCGAGGAGTTCGGCCTGCTGTGGGAGAAGGCGCAGTCCACGCGCATGGAGGGCCGCATCACCGGGCTGCTCATGATCGTCGACGCGCCCTACCTGTCGAGCGCGCAGATCGCCCACCTGCTGCAGGCCAGCGCGGGGGCGGTCTCGACCTCGACGCGGGTGCTGGTCGAGGTGGGCTTCATCAAGCGCCACGTGATCCCCGGGGACCGCAACCACTACTTCCGCGTCGAGGACGACATCTGGGGGTCGTTCCTGGCCGGGGAGCGCGCCTACCTGATGCGCCTCGCCGAGGCCATCGAGGTCGGGTTCGCGGCCCTCGACGGCGACGGGGACACGGGCCGGCGCCGCCGCATGATCAACGCCCACAACTACATGACCTGGCTGAGCGACTACCACCGCACGATGCTCAAGGAGTGGGTGGTCTACCGGGACTCCCACGCCTCGCAGACACCGGGCGCCGACCGTCGAGGAGCGACGTGACCACCACCCCCGCGAGCACCCCGCCGACGAACGACCCGCCCACGAGCGGCTCGACCGCCCCCGTCCTGGCCGTCCGGGACCTGACGGTCACCTTCCAGGTGGACTCCGGACGGGCCCCCGACGTCGCGGCCGTGCGCGGCCTGTCCTACGACCTGATGCCCGGTGAGGTGCTCGCCCTGGTCGGGGAGTCCGGCTCGGGCAAGTCCGTCAGCTCGATGGCGCTGCTGGGCCTGCTGCCGCCGACCGCGACCGTGACGGGCACGGCCCACCTCGGTCAGGACGACCTGCTCGCCATGGGTCGCGCCGAGCTGTCGCAGGTGCGCGGCCGCCGGCTCGCGATGATCTTCCAGGACCCCTCGGGGGCCCTCGACCCGGTCTTCACCATCGGCTTCCAGCTCGGCGAGATGCTGCGCCGGCACGTGCCCGGCCTGAGCCGGGCCGAGCGTCGCGAGCGCGCCACCGAGCTGCTGCGCATGGTCGACCTCCCCGACCCCGAGCAGCGACTGCGCTTCTACCCGCACCAGCTCTCCGGGGGCCAGTGCCAGCGGGTCATGATCGCCATGGCCCTGGCCTGCGACCCCGAGGTGCTCGTGGCCGACGAGCCCACCACCGCCCTCGACGTGACCGTCCAGCAGGAGATCCTCGACGTGCTGCGCCGCCTGCGCGGGCGCACCTCGGCTGCGATCGTCCTCATCACCCATGACATGGGCGTGGTCGCGGACCTCGCCGACCGGGTGGTCGTCATGCGGCACGGCGAGGCCGTCGAGCAGGCCCCCGTCGCCCAGCTCTTCGCCGAGCCCGCCGCGGCGTACACCCGCACCCTGCTCGCGGCCGTGCCCCGGATCGGTGCCCCCGAGCGACCGAGCGGCGTGGACGCCCGCGACCGGCCCGCCCTCAACGTCGAGGACCTCGTCGTGGAGTACCGCGGACGCCGGGGACGAACCGTGCGCGCGGTCGACGGGGTGAACCTCACGGTCCAGCCCGGGGAGATCCTCGGCCTGGTCGGGGAGTCCGGGTCGGGGAAGTCGACCCTGGGGCGCTGCGCCCTGGGCCTCGCGCCGCTGACCTCCGGGGTGGTCGAGGTGGTCGGCACCCGCGTGGGCATCGGGTCCCGCGCCGCGGCCCGCGCCGCCCGGCAGCGCGTGGGCGTGGTGTTCCAGAACCCGGCGGCCTCGATGAACCCCCGCTACACGGTGGGCCAGAGCATCGGTGAACCCCTCGCGGTCCACGCCGGCCTGCGTGGTCCCGCACTGCGCGCCCGCGTCGCGGAGCTGCTCGAGTCGGTCGAGCTCCCCGCGGCCTGGGCCGAGCGCTACCCGCACGAGCTGTCCGGCGGGCAGCGCCAGCGCGTCGCGATCGCCCGGGCCATCGCCCTGGACCCCGAGCTGCTCATCGCCGACGAGCCGACCTCAGCCCTCGACGTCTCCGTCCAGGCGACGGTGCTGGACCTCTTCCGCGAGATCCAGCAGCGCCTGCGCTTCGCCTGCCTGTTCATCAGCCACGACCTCGCCGTGGTCGACGAGCTCGCCGACCGCGTCGCCGTCATGCACCAGGGCCGCCTCGTCGAGGTCGGCGCACGGCACCAGGTGCTCCAGAACCCCCAGGACGACTACACCCGGCGGCTCCTCGCCGCGGCCCCCGTGCCGGACCCCGCGGACCAGGCACGACGGCGCGAGGAGCGGTTGCGGGAGGCGAGCTGAGGGGCGGTCAGGAGAGCTGGACACCGTCGGGCTCGACCTGGACGACGGGTCCAAACTCTGCAGGATCCCGCACCCAGTACGCCGCGAGCTTGAGTCGCCCTGGGTCTGATAGAGGCTCGGGCTATGGGATTTCGACCAGGGTCTGGTCGCTCCCGTGGGTAGCGTAGAACGTGGTCTCAAACTCGGCGGGTGGCACGTCGCCGAGGTAGCCGTGCAGGCGCGCGGTCTTGTGCCAGTGGACCCAGCCCAGCGTGGCGAGCTCGACGTCCTCGACGCTCTTCCAGGGCGTCGAGCGGACCGGGCCGCGGATCAGCTCGGCCTTATAGTAGCCGCTGAGGGCGTTGTCGTAGCTGTCGGCGACGGTCCGGATCGAGAGGGTCGCGCCGATCTCGGCGAGGCGTTCGCCGTAGCGCAGCGAGGTGAATTGGCTGCCGGCGTCGCTGTGACACCGCAGCCCGGTGATCGTCGTGCCGCGTGACCAGCGTGCCATCTCGATCCCGTCCAGGACCATCTCGGTGCGCATGTGCGGTGCGACCCGCCAGCCGACGATCATCCGGGAGTAGACGTCGGTGATGGAGCAGATATAGGCCACCCCGGCCCACGTCGGGACGTAGGTCAGGTCCGTGACCCACAGCTGGTTCGGGGCGATGGCGGTGAAGTCCCGGTTGACCAGGTCCGGGTGGCGGGCCGCGGCCGGGTCGGCCTTAGTCGTGCGGACCCCCTTGCGCCGAGCCCCTTCGATGCCCTGGCCGCGCATCAGCCGGGCCACCTGGTCACGGCCCACCTCCCAGCCGGTCCGGCGCGCGGCCTACCAGAGCTTGCGGGCCCCGTAGACCCGGTAGTCGTCGTTCCAGAGCTGGCGCAGCACCGGACCCAGCACCTGATCGCGGACCGCCCGCGCCGACGGAGTGCGCGACTTGGCCGCGTAGTACGTGCTCGGCGCCACCTGCAGAACGCTGCAGATGGGCTCGACACCGAGCTCGTCACGGTTGGCGTCGATGACCTCCACTACTTCTTGTGTTGGCGGTCGAGCTCCGCGATGCTCCTATGTCAACCCTGGGGGTCAGGCCGCCTGCTGGAGCACGGCGGCGGGCTTGGGC
>NZ_JALPKN010000009.1 GCF_023630195.1 Actinotalea sp. C106
CTTGGCCTCCGACTTGTTCGACAGCCCGAAGCCCGTCGCGAGGGGCCAGTCCCGCCCGGCCACCGCGTTGGCGACGCCGCTCGCGACGGCGACCGTCAGCACGACCCCGAGCCGTCGTCGGCGAGGAGCCCACGCCACCGCGAGCACCGACAGCCCGGCGGCCGGCCACCACGCGGCGACCCCGTTGTCCACCGGGGCGAAGGTCACCGCGACGTAGGCGAGCAGGAAGACCGCCGCCCCGAGGAGGACGATCACGAAGGGGTCGAAGCCCAGCACCCACCGGGTCAGGCGCGAGCCGTGGGAGGGCTCAGCGGTCTCGACGACCGGTGCGACCCGAGGGGCGGGCGCGACGAGGCCACCCTGCCTGCGCCCGATCGCCATCGTCCGGGCCCTCCCTCCCTCGGCCGTCCCCCGCAGGAGACATGCTGGTGGCATCCTTCCACGCGGGACCAACCCCTGCCCCGGGTGAACCTGCGCCCGCCTGCCGCTCACGCTGCGAGAATGTCCTTGTGATCCAGCCCTACCGCGAGATCCTCGCGCACCCCGGTGCGCGGGCCTTCTCCTCGGCCGGGGTGCTGGCCCGCCTGCCCATCTCGATGGTCGGCATCGGGATCATCCTCATGGTGTCCGAGGTCTACGGCTCCTACGGGCTGGCCGGCCGGGTCTCGGCCGCCTACGTGATCGCGCACGCCGTGTGCGCCCCGCAGCTCGCCCGGCTCGTGGACCGACGCGGCCAGGCCCGCGTGATGCGTCCCGCCCTGGTGGTCGCCGCGGTCGGCCTGACGGGGCTGGTGCTCACCGCCTCGGCCGAGGGCCCGACCCCCGCGCTCTACGCGTGGGCCGTGCTCGCCGGCGCCACGACCGGCTCGATCGGCGCCCTGGTCCGTGCCCGCTGGTCCCACCTGCTCTCCGACCCACGCGGCCTGCACACGGCCTACTCCCTCGAGTCGGCCCTCGACGAGATGCTCTTCGTCATCGGACCGGTCCTGGCGACGTACCTGGCGACCACCGTCGTACCCAGCGCGGGCCTGCTGGTGCCGCTGGTCGGCCTCCTGGTGGGAGGCATGCTGCTCCTCGCCCAGCGCGCCACCGAGCCGCCCCGGATCGAGCGGGACCCCGCCCAGCCGCACCGGTTCGTCATGCGCTCGGGGGGCATGGTGCTCGTGGCCGTGGTGTTCGTCGCGGTCGGGGCGATGCTCGGCGCGACCGACGTCGCGACCGTCGCCTTCGCCGAGGAGCAGGGGGCCAAGTCAGCCGCCGGGGCGATCCTCGGCACCTTCGCCCTGGGCTCGATGATCTCGGGCCTGGGGTACGGGGCCCGGCACTGGTTGAGCCCGCTGTGGCTGCGCTTCGCGATCGGCGTGGTGGCCCTCGCGGCCGGCGTCTCGCTCTTCCTCCTCGTGACGAGCCTGCCGGTCCTGGCCGCGGTCATGTTCGTGACGGGGTTCGCGATCGCCCCGACCATCATCAACGGCAACGGCCTGGTGCAGCACTTCGTCCCGCGCCGCCAGCTCACCGAGGGGTTGGCGTGGCTCGGCACCTCGCTGGGCCTGGGGCTGTCGGCCGGAGCGTCGACCGCCGGCGCCCTGATCGACCGTCAGGGGGCCCACGGCGGGTTCCTCGTCGTCGTCGGTGCGGGTGGCGGCGCGGTGATCGCGACCCTCGCCGCCCTGAGCACCCTGCGCAGCGGGACAGCGGTCCAGGACCCTGCCCCGACGACCCTCGAACCCGGACCGGAGGTCCACCCATGACCAGCGCCGACGACGCGACCAGCCCCCCTCCCCGAGGGACCGACGACGGGACCCCCGCGGACGGGCACGTCGAGCACCTCGTCGTCATGGGGGTCTCGGGCTCAGGGAAGTCGACCGTCGCCCGCCTGCTCGCCGAACGGCTCGACCGGCCCTTCGCGGAGGGGGACGACCACCACCCGGACGAGAACATCGCGGCGATGGAGGCCGGGACCCCGTTGACCGACGCCCACCGGGCGCCGTGGCTCGAGACCCTGCGGGACTGGCTCGCCGAGCGGACGGCCGCGGGGACCAGCACCGTCATGGCCTGCTCGGCGCTGCGCGTGGCCTACCGGGACGTGCTGCGCCAGGCCCCCGGACGGGTGCGCTTCGTGCACCTGGTGGGTGAGGCCGAGCTGGTGGCCGAGCGTCAGGCCGCGCGCACCGGGCACTTCATGCCCACCTCCCTCATGGAGTCCCAGGTCGCGGCCCTGCAGCCGCTCGGTCCCGAGGAGGACGGGGTGAGCGTGACGGTCGAGGCCGGGCCCGAGGGGGTCGCCGAGGCGGTGCTGCGGGAGCTCGCCGCGGACGACGCGCCCGAGCCCTGACCCCGCGGGGAGCCGACCGGGTGACGCCCGTCACGCCGTGACCGTAGGGAGGTCCCGCGCAGGGGGTGAGAAGCCGGTGGACACCTCATGTTCGGGTCGTCCGCGTCGTAGAGGGGGTGTCCCCGGGGCCGCGCCGTCGCCCCGTCCCCGACCGGAGGTACCCCCCCCATGACCAACGTCGACGTCGTCCTCAACGAGACCCTGGCGATCGAGGGTGCGGTCGCCGCCGCCCTGGTCGACTACGAGTCCGGGATGAGCCTGGGCCAGGTGGGCCACGGGGTGGACCTCGACATCGCGGCCGCGGGCAACACCGACGTCATCCGCGCCAAGCTCCGCACCATGGAGCGCCTCGGTCTGGACGACACCATCGAGGACATCCTCATCACCCTCGGCAAGCAGTACCACCTGATCCGGCTCATCCAGTCGCAGGGCGGGCTCGGCCTGTTCCTCTACGTGGTGCTCACCAAGGGCCAGGCGAACCTCGCCCTCGCCCGTCGTCAGCTCGCCAACATCGAGCGGCGCCTCGAGATCTGACGCGGCCGCCACCGAGCGCCCCTCACTCACTCGACACACGGACCCCGAGGACCCTGATGCTCGTCCGGCAGCACGCGATGCACCTGTCCGCGGCGATCCGTCATGCCATCGACGGGGTGACCCGCGTGGTCGTGGCCCGGACCGACGGCGTGGCCTTCCACGACGACGGGCCCGAGGCGGACCGCGAGAACGCGGCGGACCTCGCGGCGGCCGTCCTGGACCTCGGACGGGTGGCCGGCCGCGCCTACGGCCTGGGCGGCCCCGTCGCCACGACCCTGCGCGGGCCCGAGGGCTGCCTGGTGGCCTACGAGGTCGACGGCCTGCACGTGCTCGGCGTAGTCACCGAGCCGACCGTCAACCTCGTCCTGCTCGACCGCGTGGTGCGTCGCGAGCTGCTGGTCGTGGCCCCCGGCACGATGAGCGCCGCACCGACCCACCGCGCCTGAGCCGGAAGGGCGCGTCCCGCACGCTCCAGGCGAGACCCGCGAGACCCGCGGGGCTCAGACGACGGCCGTCCCGAAGATCGTCCCCAGCACGTGGGTCACCCCCGCGGCCCCGGCCCCGATCGCGAGCTGACGCAGGGCCCGCTGCACGGGCGGCCCGCCCGAGATGAGCCCGACGACGGCTCCGGTCGCCAGGAGCGCGAGGCCCACGGCCACCATCGCGACCAGGAGGGCGGCACCGCCCTCGAGGCCGAGCAGGAACGGCAGCACGGGGATCACCGCCCCCGAGGCGAAGAAGCAGAAGCTCGACAGCGCCGCCCCCACGTCGGTCCCCACGGCCTCGTGCTCCTCGACCGTGGTGTCGGCGTGGAACTCGCGGCTCGCCGGGCCGAGCAGGGCGATGTCGGCGAGCACCTCGTCGGCCCGATGCTGCGCGTCCTCGGCGGACATGCCACGCGCCCGGTACACGAGGGTCAGCTCGTTGGCGTCGACGTCGAGGTGGGGCAGTGCCTCGGCCGCGTCGGGGGACGGCGTCGAGGCGGCGAGGAGCTCGCGCTGGGACCGCACCGAGATGTACTCCCCGGCCCCCATCGACAGCGCCCCGGCGAGCAGGCCCGCGAGGCCCGTGAGGAGCACCACCGAGGTCGAGGTCCCGGCCGCGGCGACGCCGATCACCAGGGCGAGGTTCGAGACCAGCCCGTCGTTGGCGCCGAAGACGGCGGCCCGGAAGCTCCCCGCGAGGCGGTTGCGCCCCCGGGTGGCCAGCGCCCGGACGACCTCCTCGTGGATCCGCTCGTCCGCGGCCATGGTGGCGGTCGCGTCGACGTCGGCCTCGTAGGTCGCGCGGGCCTCGGCCCGCTGGGCGAGGGCCAGCACGAAGACGGAGCCGAAGTGCCGCGCGAGCCAGGCGAGGACCCGGAACCGCACGTCCCCGCGGCGCGGCTCACCGACGTGCTCGCCGAGGAGCTCCTCCCAGTGCGAGGCGTGCCGACCCTCGGCCTCGGCGAGGGCGAGCAGGATCTCGCGCTCCTCACCCGTCCGGCGCGAGGCGAGGTCCCGGTACACGGCGGCTTCGGCACGCTCGTCGGCCAGGTGCCGGCGCCAGCGGCGCAGCTCGTCGGAGGTGGGTGCGCTCACGCGAAGGATCCTCCCACGGGCCGTCCCGCGGGCCGTCTCTCCGTGCGAGCCCCCGTCACCCGACCGCGAGGGCCGGTCGGCCACCCTCCCAGGTGAGGGGCAGCAGGTTCATGCCCCGGTAGGTCTGCTCGCCGTACCAGGAGTGGAAGACGAGCCGAGGCTCACCGTCGGGCCCCTGGACGACGTCCTGCCCGCCGGGGCCGACGTACCTCCCGTCGAGGTCCGCCGAGCTGAAGAAGGGCTCGGGGTCCTTGGTCCACGGGCCGTCGAGGGACGGGGCCGTGGCGATGCCGATCGTGTACTCGGGGCCCCCGTACCCGTTGGCCGAGTACAGCAGCGTGAACGTGCCCTCGTGCTCGAGGAGGGTGGGCGCCTCGACGAGGTCTCCCTCCCAGGGCAGGTCCTGCTGGATCAGCCGGACCGGGTCCTCGGCGAGGGCGGTGCCGTCCTCGTCGAGGGCCGCGCGGTAGATCCAGGTGTCGTGCCCGCAGCAGTTGCCGTCGTTCTTCCACAGCAGGTGCAGGGTGCCGTCCTGCGCGCGGAAGGTCGCGGCGTCGATCGCGCCGCCCTCCTCGGGCGGGCAGAGCAGCATCTCCTCGCCGACCACCGTGAACGGCCCCTCCGGGGAGTCGGCGGTGGCGACGCCGATGCACTGAAGAGACTCCCGGAAGCTCGTCGCCGTGAAGTACATGACGTAGCTCCCGGGCTCGATCTCGGTGACCTCGGGGGCCCACGTCTTGCCCGGGATCACCCACGAGGGCAGCTCGGGCAGGGCGTCCGGCAGCGCCTGCCAGGTGACCAGGTCGGTCGAGCTCGCGAGGCGGACGTTCTGGTTGTTCCCGTTGGTCGCGTACGCGTAGTAGACGCCGTCGACCTCGAGCACGTCGGGGTCGGGGAAGTCGTCGGCGATCACCGGGTTGGGCTCGTGGGGGCCGTCGGGGGTCACGGTCGCCGGGGCAGCGTCCGTGGGAGGCGGGGCCGGGTCGTCGTCCTGCCCCGGCCCGCCGCCGTCGCACCCGGCCAGGAGCAGGGTGGCGCCGAGGGCCGCGGTGACGAGCGCCGCGCGGGCCCTCATCCCTTGAGCCCCGAGCGCGAGACACCCTCGATGATGAACCGCTGCAGGAAGACGAAGAGGACGAGCACCGGGACCGAGGCGATGACCGCACCGGCCATGAGCAGGTCGTACCGCACGGCGTTGGCCGACTGGAGGGTCGACAGCCCGGCGGGCAGGGTCTGCATCTCGGGGCTGAACAGCACGTAGACCGGCCACAGGAAGTCGTTCCAGTTGGCCAGCAGCGCGAGCAGGGCCAGGGTGGCCAGCGCCGGGCGGGACAGCGGCAGCACCACCCGGACGAAGATCTGCAGCGGGCTCGCGCCGTCGAGCCGGGCGGCCTCCTCGAGCTCCTCGGGGATCGCGAGGAAGAACTGCCGCAGGAAGAAGACGCCGAAGGCCGAGGCCGCCGTCGGGATGATCACCGCGGCGAGGGTGTTGAGCCAGCTGAGCTCCCCGACGATCAGGTAGTTCGGGATCACCAGGATCACCGGGGGCACGAAGAGGGTCGCGATGATGAGGCCGAAGACGACGTTGCGGCCCCGGAAGTGCATCCGCGCCAGGGCGTAGGCGGCCAGGGCCGCGGTGGACACGACGAGCGCCGCGTTGGCCAGCGCCGCCACGAGGCTGTTGGCGAACCACCGCAGCACCGGGGTGCCCGGGGCGGTGAGGATCGACTCGTAGGCCTGGGTCGAGAAGGGGTTGGGGATCCACGAGGGCGGGAACCCCGAGGCGTCACCGCGGGTCTTGAACGAGGTGACCAGCATGAACACGAGCGGGCTGACGAACACCAGCCCGAGCACGACCAGCAGGGTGTAGCGCACCACGGTGCGTGGGGTCCTCATCTCAGCCCTTCCTCTCGCGGAACAGCCAGAAGATCCCGACGCTGAGCACCATGAGGAACAGGGTCAGGACGTAGCTCATGGCGGCGGCGCTGCCCATCTGGAAGTTGCGCAGCCCGGTCTCGGCGATCTGGTAGATCGCGGTGCGGGTCTCGCGGCCCGGCCCGCCCTGGGTGATGAGGTAGGACTGCCCGAACATGTTGGCCGAGGCGATGATCGTGATCATCGTGACGAAGGCCAGCACGGGGCGCAGGCCGGGCAGCGTGACGTTGACGAACTGCTGCCACGCGCTCGCGCCGTCGACCCGGGCGGCCTCGTAGAGCTCGCGCGGGATGTCCTGCAGGGCCGCGAGGTAGATGACCGAGTTGTAGCCCAGCGTCCACCACACCGTGACGCCGACCAGGGCCACCCAGGCCGCGGGGGTCGACGTCGTCCAGGCCGTGTCGTCCGGCAGGCCGAGGAGACCCGCGTAGTAGTTGATCAGCCCGATGTTGGCGTCGAGCAGGTAGCGCCAGACGACGGCGACCACGGCCACCCCGAGCACGTAGGGCGCGAAGTACACGGCCCGGAACAGGTTGCGTCCGGGGAAGCGCTGGTTCATCACGAGCGCCACGACCAGCGGCAGCACCAGCAGCAGCGGCACGCTGGCCACCGTGAAGATGCCGGTGGCCTGCATCGAGCTCCAGAAGGTCTCGTAGATCGTGGAACCGGGGTCCAGCAGGGCCTGGTAGTTCTCGAGCCCGACGAACGGCTTGCCGGGCAGCGTGTAGTCCCAGCGGTGCAGGCTGATCCACCCGCCCAGCACGACCGGCAGGATCACGAAGCCGCCGAACAGGAGCAGGTAGGGCGCCAGGAAGAGCCACGGCGTGACCTTCCCGTGCTTGGCGACGCCACGTCGTGGCGTCCGAGGCCCCCGGTCGACGGAGTCAGCAGTGCTGACCGCGTCCCCGGGCGCCACGACGGGCGTCGTCCTCATCTCAGCCTCCGAAGCTCTCGCGGTTCTGCTCGATGAGCTCGGCGCCCTGGGTCTGCGCCCGCTCGAGGGCCGCACCGGGCTCGAGGGAGCCCAGCACCGCCTCGGCGATCGCCGGCTCGAGGGCGTCAGCGGTCACGGTGCCGAGGCCCGGCACCGACGGGAGGAAGCGCATGTCCTCGATGAGCTCGGCGATGGGCTCCTGGAAGGTGCCCTCGAGGCCGCCCTCGTCGCGCACCGACTGGCGTGCCGGGATCATCGCGGCCCCGGCCCAGTCGGCCGAGTGCTCGCTCATCCAGGCGATGAAGACCTGCGCCGCGGCGTACTTGTTCTCGTCCTCGCTCGCCTGACGGGTCATGAAGAACTGGTGCGAGCTGGCCCAGACGGCCGCCTCGTCGAAGATCGTCGGCACGGGGGCGATGCCCCACTCCATGCCCGATCCCTCGAGGTCGTTGATCTGCCAGATGCCGTCCCAGGTGATCGAGGTCTCACCGTTCTTGAAGGCGACGTACTGGGAGTCGATCGCCACGTCCGAGGGGCTGTAGCCCTCGTCGACGATCATGCGCTGCCACTCGAGGGCCTCGACCGCCTCGGGGGAGCTGAGCGTGGCCTCGCTGCCGTCGGCGCCGTAGGGCTCGCCGCCGTTCTGCCACAGCAGCGTCAGGAACATCAGGTGGCTGGGCCACAGGGAGGGCATCCAGAACGGGTCCTCGTAGCCCGCGTCCTGGAGCGCGTCGAGGGCGGCCATGAAGGAGGCCTCGTCGGTCGGGGGCTCGGTGATCCCGGCCGCCTCGAAGTGCTCGACGTTGTAGTACATCGCCAGGGAGTGGACGTCCAGGGGGATGCCGTAGCGCTGGTCGTCGTAGGTGCCGGCGTCCCAGACCTCCGCGGTGAAGTCGTCCTCGGTCAGCTCGAGGGCCTCGGCGACCTCGTCGAGCGGGACGATGACGTTGCGGGCCGCGTTGGTCGAGAGCTGGTCCACGTGCATGACGCCGACGTCGGGGCCCTCCCCCGCGTTCACGGCCGCCGGGACCCGCTGGTAGAAGTCGGCCCACTGGATGGTGTTGGGCGTGATGGTGATGTTCTCGTGCTCGCCGTTGAACTCGTCGACGAGGCTCTGCATGAACGGCCCGTCGCCGCCGGTGAAGCCGTTCCAGTAGGAGAGCTCGACGGCCGGGCCGTCGTACTCCCCGGTGAACTCCCCGGCCCCCTCGGGGGCGCCGCCGCCCTGGGCGGCCTCCTCGGGGGTGGTCCCGCCACCGCAGGCCGCGAGGGCCAGGACGGCGGTCAGGGTGGCTGCTCCCGCGGCCAGTCCCCGCCGGGTGCGGTCACGCCGTGGCGCTGTGGTTCTCATCATTGAGCTCCTCGTCAGAGGTCGACCGGGCACTGCCCCAGCGGACGTCGGTGCCGGCTGGGTAAACCTTGTACCGATGTTCTTACCCCATCCGGGTAAACCTTGTACAGACCTCGTGGTAAACCTTGTACCGCTGGCCTGCACTGGCTAGCGTGAACCCGCCGGGTCGGTCCGCCAGCCGGGCACCCCCATCGGCACGAGGAGGCGACGATGACGCGGATCCGGTTGCAGGACGTGGCCGAGCGCGCCGGCGTCTCGATCAAGACGGTCTCCAACGTCGTCAACGGCAAGGGCGTCATCACCGACGCGACCAGGCTGCGCGTCGAGGAGGCCCTCGCCGCGCTGCAGTACCGCCCCAACGTCGCAGCCCGGCACCTGCGCCAGGGTCGCAGCGGGATGATCGCCGTCGCCCTGCCCGAGCTGAACCAGCCCTACTTCGCCGAGATCGCCAGCGAGCTCGTGCGGGCGGCCAAGGCCTGCCAGCTCACCGTCCTGCTCAACCAGACCGACGGCGCGGCCGCCTCCGAGCGGGCGATCAGCGACGGCATCGACATGCCCCTCATGGACGGCCTCATCATGAGCCCGCTGGCCCTGACCGCCGAGGACCTGCGGCACCGCGTGGACAGCGCGCCGATCGTGCTGCTCGGCGAGCACGTCGGGGACGACTCCCCCTTCCCGCACGTCGCGATCGACAACCGCGCGGCTGCCCGGACGGCGACCGAGCACCTCCTCGGGCTCGGCCGGGACCGCGTCGCCGCGATCGGCGCGAAGCGTACGGGCGCGACGGACGCCACCCCGGCTGAGACCGCCGAGCTACGGCTGGCGGGGTACCGCGAGGCCCTCGAGGCGGCCGGCCGGCCCTGGCGCCACGAGCTGGTCGCCGAGGTGGGGGACTTCCACCGGTCCGACGGCGCCGCGGCCATGCACCGCCTCCTCGACCTCCCGGACCCGCCCGACGCGGTGTTCTGCTTCAACGACCTGCTGGCCCTCGGTGCCCTGCGCGCCCTGAGGGACCGCGGGATGGCCGCCCCGGACGACGTCGCGGTGATCGGCATCGACGACGTCGAGGAGGGGCGCTTCTCGACCCCGAGCCTGAGCACCGTGGCCCCCGACAAGCGCGGGATCGCCGAGACCGCGATCGACCTGCTGCTGGGCACCGGGGGCACCCCCGACGACGCCCCCCGCGGTGCGCCGCGCACCGCGATCGCCGACCACCAGCTCATCGCGCGTGAGAGCACGCTCGGCCCCGGAGGAACCCCGTGACCACCACCACCACGCAGGCGCGCACCACGACCCAGGCGACCGCCACGCCGCACGCGAGCCCACGGGCCAGCACCCAGGACGGCACCTACCCGCGCCCGCAGCTGCTGCGGCCCCGGTGGGCCGACCTGGGCGGGCCCTGGCAGTACGTCGCCGACCCCGAGGACCTCGGCCTGGACGCACGCTGGTGGGAGTCCGCGGCGCGCAGCCCGTTCAGCCGCACCATCGAGGTGCCCTTCCCGCCTGAGTCCTCCGCCTCAGGGATCGGCGAGACCGCCCACCAGCGCGTGGTCTGGTACCGACGCACCCTGACCGGCGCAGACCTGGCCGCTGCGGGCCGTGGCTCCCAGGGCGAGCGCGTGCTGCTGCACGTCGGAGCGGTCGACCACCGGGCCGACGTCTGGCTCGACGGGCAGCACCTCGGCAGCCACGAGGGAGGTCAGACGCCCTTCTCCTTCGACGTCACCGCCCACGTCGCGGGGCTCGACCCCGACGCGGCGGGCCTCGAGCTCGTGGTGCGCGCCGAGGACGACCCGCTCGACGTCGCCCAGCCCCGGGGCAAGCAGGACTGGCGGCACGAGCCGCACTCGATCTGGTACGACCGCACCACCGGCATCTGGCAGCCGGTGTGGCTCGAGGCCGCGCCGGCGCTCCACCTGACCGCAATCGCCTGGGAGACCGACCTGCCCGACGGCTCCGTCACGCTGACCGCCCGTCTGAGCGTCCCGCCCCCCGCGGGCACCACCCTCGCGGTCCGGCTCGAGCACGACGGCGAGCTCCTCGCCGAGCAGCAGGTCGCCGTCCTGTCCCGGGACCTGCGCGTGCGCATCGACCTGCCGCGCCAGGCCAACGGCCAGCAGTACGAGGAGCTGCTGTGGTCTCCCGAGAGGCCGACCCTGGTCGACGCGGTCCTCACCCTCACCCCGCCCGGCGAGGCGTCGCCCGACGTCGTCGCCTCGTACCTGGGCCTACGCAGCGTGGGCGTCGCGCACGGCCGGTTCCTGCTCAACGACCGCCCGTACTACCTGCGCTCGGTCCTCGAGCAGGGGTTCTGGCCCGAGAGCCACCTCGCCGCGCCCAGCGCCGAGGCCTTGCGCACCGAGGTCCAGCTCATCAAGGACCTGGGGTTCAACGCGGCCCGCATCCACCAGAAGGCCGAGGACCCGCGGCTGCTCTTCTGGGCCGACCGGCTCGGTCTGGCCCTGTGGGCCGAGACCGCCAACGCCTACGCCTACTCCCCGCGCTCGGTCGAGCTGCTCACCCGGGAGTGGCTCGAGCTGGTCCGTCGGGACCGCTCGCACCCCTCGATCGTCACCTGGGTGCCGCTCAACGAGAGCTGGGGGGTCCAGCACGGTGCGCACGACGTGGCCCAGCAGCACTACGGGTTGGGCCTGGCACACCTCACCCGCGCCGTGGACCCCACCCGCCCCGTCGTCTCGAACGACGGCTGGGAGCACACCGACTCCGACATCTGGACGGTGCACGACTACGCCGAGCGCGGCGAGGAGCTCCGCGAGCGCTACGGCACCCCCGAGGCCGTCGCGGCGCTCTTGGCTGGAATCGGCCCGGCCGGGCGGCGGATCCGCCTCACCGACGCGGCCCCCGTCCACGACCGCGGTCAGCCGCTCATGCTCACCGAGTTCGGTGGCGTCAGCTACGCCGGAGGGCGCGACGACGCCTGGGGCTACTCGACGGCGACCGACGACGAGGACTTCGCCGAGCGGGTGGGCGACCTGCTCGGTGCGATCCGCGCCTGCCGACCCGTCGCAGGGTTCTGCTGGACCCAGCTGACCGACACCGGCCAGGAGACCAACGGCCTGCTCCGGGCCGACCGCAGCCCCAAGCTGCCGGTCGAGGTGCTCCGCCAGCTCGTCACCGGGGAGCCGGGGTCGACAGAGGCCAGGTAACGCCCCTGATCGACCCCGATGGCCGTGAGCCCCCTGTGCGGGGCCGATTCGGGTCACATAGCGACCCTGATCGACCCCGATCGCGCGCCTTGACAGGGCCCCGGCGCTCCTGACGTCGGAAATGCCGCCGCCAGGAGGCCGTGCTCGGTATCAAGCAGTGCTCAGTCGTCAGCGAGGTACAGGTCGCTTCGGGCGTCGAGAACCTCGGCGACGTCTCGTGCGTCAGGATGCAGGGCGGCCTTGAGGCACTGCGCGCCCCCATCCTCGCGCAGCGGGGGCAACGCACGGGATCAGTCGCGCTCCCAAGGCGGCTCGTCGCCCATCGCGTCGTAGTACTTCGCGAGATGGCTACGGACACGGTCGATGTCCCGAGGCGGCAGGTCGATACCGCCGCGGGAGCCCTGCATGACGGCGCCGGCAGCCATGACGCCTCGCGGCACGGCGTGGAGCTCACCGTCGATCACATCGGCGACCAGCATCTTGTACGAGCCGAAGTTCTCCTTGGCATCGGCGTCGTACCAGACGTGCGCGTCGCGGTACTTCTCGTTCGGCCCCTCCTCAGCACCGGCCCACGAGCGCACGCGGCTCTCCGCGGCGCCGCCGTCCCACTCGCGGTCGCGGTCGGCCAGAGGCAGGTCCTGAAAGGCGGTGACAGCCATGGCGATCCTCCGTCATCTCGCAGCGCTGGGCGTGACCTGCTCGGCCTCAGGTGCCCGGCCTCAGGTGCTCGGCGTCAGGGCCCGCAGCTTCGCGAGCAGGGGCTCGGCCGCCTCGTCGAGGAACTGCTGCTGCTTCTCGTCGCCGATCTGGACGATCGCGAGGTCGGTGTAGCCCGCGTCCAGGTAGGCCTGCGCTGCCTCGGCCACCGCGTCCAGGTCCGGCCCGCAGGGGATCGAGCCGGCGACGTCCTCGGGGGTGACGAACTGCGCGGCGGACTCGAAGGCCTCGGTGGTGGGCAGGTCCGCGTTGACCTTCCAGCCCAGGCCGAACCAGCGGAACTGGTCGTGGGCCCGCGCCACCGCGGCGTCACGGTCCGGGTCCCAGCTGATGGGCATCTGCGCGATCTTGCGTGAGGCCCCCAGGCCTGCCTCGGAGCGCACCGCGTCCCAGCGCTCGATCATCGAGGCCTCGGGCTCGGTGCTGACCAGGTGGTCCACGGCCGCGGCGAAACGCTCGATGGACTGCGGGCCAGACACCGCGGCACCGATCTCGATGCGCTCGTCAGGCAGGTCCCACAGCTTGGCCGAGTCGACCCGGAAGTGCGCGCCCTGGAAGGTGAGCCGCTCCCCGGCGAGCAGGGCACGGATGATCTCGATGGCCTCCTCGAGCATGTCGTGCCGCTCGCCGACAGCCGGCCAGCGCTCGCCGATGACGTGCTCGTTGAGGTTCTCCCCCGCGCCCACGTTGAGCTGGAAGCGCCCCTCGCTGAGCACCCCCAGGGTCGCGGCCTGCTGGGCGACCAGGGCCGGGTGGTAACGCATGATCGGCGCCGTGACGTAGGTCATCAGCTCGATGCTGCTCGTGGCCTGCGCCGCGGCGCCCAGCATCGCCCAGGCGTTCGGGGCGTGGCCCTGGCTGTCGAGCCACGGGAAGTAGTGGTCGCTCGAGACGGCGAAGTCGAAGCCGGTGCGCTCGGCGCCGGTCGCGTAGCGGACCAGCTCGCGCGGGCCGCTCTGCTCGGTCATGAGGGTGTAGCCGAATCGGGTCATGCCTCGAGCCTCACCCCGGCGCGGGCGGGCCGCATCTCGAACGGACGGTCGCCGGACCGCCGGCCCGCACCCGGCCGAGCAACACCGGGCTGATCAGCATCGGGTCGATCAGCACCCGGCCGACTCGTAGCGGCAGAGCCCCTCCCACGCGGCCATCGACTCGGCGAGAACGGCCTCACGCACCTCGGCCACGTTGCCCTCGCCCCCCTCAGACGCGACGAGGGCGACGGCGTTGCCCCGGCGGAAGGTCGCCAGGTAGGTGCCGATGACGCCGTCGAGGTCACCCCCCTCGGCCGTCCCGTAGTAGTCCGACGCGAGGCCGTGACCCTGCGCCCCGACCTCGACCGGCTCGAGGAGATAGGTGGTGGCGGCCTCGGCGGGGGCGTCGGCGCACTCCTGCATCGCGGCGACCAGGTCATCGGCGGCAGCGACGGCCTGATCGGCGTCGGCGAAGACCGCGACCTGGTGCACCGCCACGGGGGCCTCGAGCTCCCCCGTGCCCCAGGAGACGGTGCGCATCGCCGTCGCAGCCTCAGGCACGGGATCGCTGCACATCAGGCGCCAGGCGGTGACCTCGTCGGCCTCCTCGCGGGGCTCGGCCTCGACGGCGAGCCCGCTGGTCGTCGGAAGCACGTCGGCCGGTAGGTCGGTCGGGGTCGCGGCGGGGGCCTCGGTCGGCTCGGGGTCCGGGGCCTCGGTGGTGGGCTCAGGTTCCGGGGTGTCGGTCTGCGGGGTGGTCGCGGCCGGCGTCTCCTCGGGGTCGTCCTGAGCGGTGCACCCCGCGAGCACCACGGTGAGGACGGCCAGGGAGGTGACGGCTCGTGTCGCTCTCATGGCTTCCACCCTGGAACAGCTCGGCGGAGGTGTCATCCGTTCGCAGGTGGACCCGCCTCCCCCCCGGGACGGACGACCCGCACGCTCAGCCGGCCCAGGCCTCCGTCTCGGTGCTCACCGGCTGGCCGGTCCGCGCGGCCTCCTCGACGGCGAGGGCCACGAGGTGGTCCTGGCAGGCCTCGGCGAGCGGGTACGGCGGCTCGCCCTGGCCACGCACCCAGGCCCCCGTCCGTTCGAGCAGGGTGGCGACGGCGATGTCGTCGTCGCTGAGCCGTGCCCCGACGAACGGGTTCCGGTAGACCACGCGCCCTTCGAAGGACAGGTGCTCCAGGTCGTAGCCGTCGAGGTCCTGCCCGACGCCGGTCTGGCTCCGCACCAGGGGAGAGTCGACCACGGTCTCGCCGTCGAGCCAGCGGGTGACGCGGTCGTCGAGGAGCTCGCCGTGGCTGCCGCGCACCAGCAGACGGTCGGCGCGCAGCGGGTTGTGCCACTGGTTGTCGGTGAAGTCGTAGAGCGCGCTGCGCCCCTCGCCGAGGTCGAGCAGGGCGAGGATGGTGGACACCTCCGCGGGGTCGGTGTCCCCCGTCCACCCGGCGCGGGTGCGCGGGTTGACCAGGGGCGCCGCGAAGCGCTGCGCCGTGATGCGCACCGGCCCGAACCCGGCCCCCAGCAGCCGGCGGATCACCGCGACCGCGTGGTACATGTGCGTCGAGGAGATGTGCACCGAGGTCACCTGGCCGATCGCACCGTCTTGCAGCAGCCGGTGGCGGGCGTCGTGGGCCGGCATGACGGGGCTGTGCTCGGCGACCTGGACCAGGCCCGAGGAGCCGACCTGCTCCCACAGGGCCCGTAGGCCCGCCGCGTCAGGGGCGGGCGGGGTCTCGGCCAGCACGGGGACCCCGGCCTCGACGAGCTCACGGGTCACGACGGGCGTCACGTCCCACGGCACCGAGACGACGACCACCTCAGGCTCGGTGGCCGCGAGCAGGTCCGTGACGGTGCGGAAGGTCGGCGCTCCCCAGCGGGCCGTCACCTCGGCGCCACGCTGCGCGGTCCGGGACACCACCCCCACCACGGCGAACCTCTCGGGCATCAGCACGGCCATCCGCAGGAAGAACTCGGCCCGCCACCCGCTGCCCACGACGGCGAAGCGCACCGGCCCCCCGGCGTCACCCCCGGTCGCGGTGGCGGTCGGGCGGGGAGCTCCCGCGCGGTCGGGGGCGGCGTCGTCGCTCATGGCCCCATCCTCACCCGCTCCACGGCTCCGGGCCCGTCCAGCGGGCTCCCAGGATCTCGACGTAGAGTCGTCGCGTCCGCGCGAGCGGACCATCACCGCGGGGCCACCCGCGTCCGACGACGAAGGAAGTGCCGTGCGCCGACTGGCCGCCGCCCTGATCGCCAGCAGCCTGCTCCTCGCAGGGTGCTCCTCCGACGAGCCCGAGGAGTCCACCGAGACCTCCGACGAGGCTCCCGAGGAGACCACCGACGGCACCACCGAGGCCAGCCCCGAGGACGTCGCGGCCCTCGAGGCCGTCACGGTCGAGGGCGAGATCGGCGAGGAGCCGACCCTGACCTTCGACCAGCCCTTCGAGATCACGAACCCCGTCGCCCTGGTCGAGACCGAGGGCACCGGCGAGGAGTTCCCCGCCGACGCGCAGCTCGCCGTCGACGCCGTCACCTACTCGGGGGAGGACGGCACGGTCGTGAACTCCACCTGGGAGAACGGCGCCACCGACTCCCTGCCACTGGGCGACCCGCAGATCTTCCCGGCGATCGTCGACGTCATGGCCGGGCAGTCGGTCGGCTCGCGGGTGCTGTTCGCCTCCCCGGCGGTCGAGTCCGAGCAGGGCAGCCAGCCGGCCCTCGTCATGGCCATCGAGGTCGTCGAGGTCGTCCCGACCCGCGCCGAGGGTGAGGCCGTCGAGCCCCCCGAGGGCCTGCCGGGCGTGACTCTCGCCGAGGACGGCGCCCCCACCATCGAGATCCCCGAGGGCTACGAGGACCCGACCGAGCTCGTCGTCCAGCCGCTGATCGAGGGCTCGGGCGCCGCGGTCGAGGCCGGCCAGACCGTGACCTTCCAGTACCACGGCGTCACCACCAGCGACGGTGAGGTCTTCGACTCCTCGTGGGAGAACGGCTCGCCCTTCACGACGACGATCGGCACCGGCGCGGTCATCGCCGGCTGGGACGAGGGCCTGGTCGGTCAGACGGTCGGCAGCCAGGTGCTCCTGGTCATCCCGCCCGAGCAGGCCTACGGCGCCGCCCCCGAGGACGAGGAGGCCGAGGAGACGGCCCACGCCCTCGCCGGCGAGACCCTGGTCTTCGTGGTCGACATCCTCGCGATCAGCTGAGCTGGCGTCGTGGAGAACCTGACCCTGTGGTGGGACGGCTGGGACCCGATCATCCGGATCGGCGTGATCGGCACGCTGGGCTACATCTGGCTGGTGATGCTGCTGCGCACCACCGGTCCGCGCAACATGGCCAAGATGACGCCGTTCGACTTCGTGCTCACGGTGACCCTGGGCTCGGCCTTCGGGCGGGTGCTGACGGCCCGTGAGGTGACGGTGAGCGAGGCTGTCGTCACGTTCACGCTGCTCGTCGCCCTGCAGTGGTTGCTGGCCTACCTGCGGCGCAGCTCGCGGGGCTTCACCAAGCTCGTCGACCCCGGCCCCACCCTGCTGTTCCACGACGGCCAGCCCGTCGAGAAGGCCATGCGGCGGCACCGGTTCACCGAGTCCGACCTGCACTCGGCCGCCCGGGAGAACGGCCTCGGCTCCCTCGAGGACGTCGCGGTGGTGATCCTCCAGGCCGACGGGACCTTCGCCGTCATCCCCGCCTCGGCGATGGGTGACGGCTCGGCGGTCAAGCCCTACCTGGGGTCCTGAGCCCGAACAGGCTGGGCGGCGCGGGCCTCACCGACTGCCCTAGTCCTCGCAGAGCGGAAGCTCGTCCGGGGGCTCGACCGCGAACCACGCGGCGAGCTCGACGTCCAGGGTCCGGGTCGTCGTCCCGGCGAAGGACGCCACCTCCACCTCGATCCCGCGCAGGCCCCGCTCGACCGTCGTCCCACCCCATCCGCACTGGAGCTGGCTCAGCTCGACCCAGATCTGGGCCCGCTCGCCGGGGGCGAGGGCGATGCTCTCGACGGCTCGCCCTGAGTCGGGAGGCCGCAGCTCGACCCTGGCGTCGAGGCCGTCGTCGGCCTGGACCACCCGCGGGTGGCTCAGCTCGACCCGCGTCCGACCACGGTTCGTGACGTCCACGCCGGTCATGCTGATCCCGGCGACCTCGTCGACCACGATCTCGTCCTGACCGGGGCCCACGGTGATGCCCCCGAGCACTCGACGTTCACCAGCCCCCTCCACCTCGAGCCGAGGGGCCGCCACCAGCCAGACCGCGATGCCCAGGAGGAAGGCGGTCACCAGGCCGGCCAGGACGAGGGCGCCCCGGCGTGAGGTCAGCCGAGCTCTCAGGGTTGGCACGGACGCACTGTTCCAGGTCAGGGCCCCGCGCACCAGGCCCTGGGCTCAGGCCAGCACGAGGTCCCAGCGGATCTCCCCCGTCCGGCTCTCCCCCGGGGCGAGCTCGACCAGGCCGTGGCCCGGCACGCCGTCGGCCCGGAGGGTGAACGCGTCGTTGGCGTTGCTGACCGGCTCGACGGCGACGAAGGGCCGGCCGCGCGGGGCGTAGACCACGAGGTGGGAGAAGACCTCGTCGGCGTGCATCTGCACCTCGACCCCGGACCGCGGCCACACCATCCGCACCGGGTCCCTCCCGCGGCGTCCGGTCAGGCAGTCGTCGAGGGGCGCGTCCCCGAGGAGGCGCAGGCTGCGGTGGTCCACGGCCGCGCGCAGCGGTCCGGCCGGGCCCGTCGCCATGCCTCGCTCGAGGGGGTAGCAGCGCTCGAAGGGCAGCTCGAGCTCGATCTCGCTCGCCTCAGGGTCCAGCAGCCCACGCCGGAAGAACGGGTGGTGCCCGAACCCCGCCGGGAAGGTCTCGCCGTCAGCGTTGGTCAGCGTCGTGCGCACCACCACCCGCGGCCCGACGACGGCGTAGGTCACCTCGGCGCGGAAGGCCCACGGGAAGTTGACCCCCACCACGGCCGCCGCGTCGAAGGTCAGCGTGACGGACTCGGCGCTCTTGTCGGCGACCTGCCAGGGCCACTCGTGGGCCGCGCCGTGGATCGCGGTCCCGTCCAGGGAGTTGGGCCGCAGCTGCCAGGTGCGGTCCCCGTCCCGCAGCATCCCGTCGCGGACCCGGTTCGAGAACGGCACCAGCACGTAGCTCGCGCAGCGCGGGTACCGGCGCAGCCCCTCGGGGCGGGTCGGGCGCAGCAGGTCCACCCACCGGTCCCCGAGCCGCACCTGCCCGAAGGCCAGCGACGCCCCGGTGCCGGGCAGCACCCCCAGCCGCCAGTGGTCGTTGCCGACGGTCAGGACCTCAGGGCGGGCCGGCGCCACGGCGTCGTCCCCCTCAGAGGTATGCGGTCACACGGACGGTGGCCCCGGGCGCCGCGTAGGGGACCTCGTTGCCCTCGATCTCGACGCCGTCGACCGTGAGGCGGGCCCGGGCGCCGTCGGCCCCCGAGTTCGTGACCGTGATCTCGTAGGTCGCCCCCCGGGCCACGCGGCGCACCGTGAACTCCGGGACCTCGGGGCCGATCTGCGGGTCGACCACGAGCCCCTCGTAGCCCGGTCGCACGCCGAGCAGGTGCTGGCTCACGGTGACGAAGTTCCAGGCCGCGGTGCCGGTCAGCCAGGAGTTCTTGGCCTCGCCGTGCCGCACGGCCTGCTTGCCCGCGATCATCTGCGCGTAGACGTAGGGCTCGAGGCGGTGGACGTCGCTGATCTCCTCGCGGTAGGCCGGGGTGATCCGCTTGTAGTAGTCGAAGGCCCGGGCTCCGCGGCCCAGCACCGTCTCGCCGATGATGACCCACGGGTTGTTGTGGCAGAAGATGCCGCCGTTCTCCTTGTACCCCGGCGGGTAGGTCGAGACCTCACCCAGCTCGATCCGGTACGTGGTGTAGGCCGGGTACTGCAGCACCATGCCGTGGTCGGTCGCGAGCAGCTCGTTGACCGCGTCGAGGGCCTGCACCGCGGGACCCGTCGCCACGCCGTCGGCCTGGCCCTCGGGGCGCTCGACGCCGATGCCGGCCATCACCGCGAAGCCCTGGGGCTCGATCCAGATCTTGCCCTCGTCGTGCTCGTCGGTGCCGATCTTGTTGCCGAAGTAGTCGTAGGCCCGCAGGAACCAGCGGCCGTCCCAGGCGTGCTCGAGGACCGCGGCGCGCATCTCCTCGACCGCGGCCCGGGCCTCGGCGGCGACCTCGGTGAGCCCCCGACGCTCGGCCAGCTCGGCGTACTCGGCCCCGTAGAGGACGAACTGGGCGGCGATGAAGACCGACTCCGCGGCCCCGCCACCCTTGTTCTCGGTGGTCTGGAAGGACTCGCCCGGCTCGCTCGAGAAGCAGTTGAGGTTGAGGCAGTCGTTCCAGTCCGCACGCCCGATGAGGGGCAGGCCGTGCGGCCCACGGTGGTCGACCGTGTACCGGAAGGACCGTGTGAGGTGCTCGAACAGCGAGTCGGCCAGGGCCGGGTCGTTGTCGAAGGGCACCTCCTCGTCGAGGATCCCCCAGTCGCCGGTCTCCTTGACGTAGCCCGCGACGCCGGCGATGAGCCACAGCGGGTCGTCGTTGAAGCCGGAGCCGACGTCGTTGTTCCCCCGCTTCGTCAGCGGCTGGTACTGGTGGTAGGCGCTGCCGTCGGGGAACTGGGTGGCCGCGATGTCCAGGATCCGCTCGCGGGCCCTCTCGGGCACCAGGTGCACGAAGCCCAGCAGGTCCTGGTTCGAGTCGCGGAAGCCCATGCCGCGGCCGATGCCCGTCTCGAAGTACGAGGCCGAGCGGGACATGTTGAAGGTCACCATGCACTGGTACTGGTTCCACACGTTGACCATGCGGTCGAGCTTCTCGTCGCTCGAGGAGACCGAGTACGTCGACAGCAGCCCGGCCCAGTGCTCGCCCAGCCGCGCGAAGGCGGCGTCGACCTGCTCGGTGGTCGCGAACCGGCCCAGCAGCGCGTGGGCCCGCTCCTTGTTGACCACCTGGTGCTCGTCGTCGGCCCACTTCTGGTCCTGCGGGTTCTCGAGGTAGCCGAGCACGAAGGTCACCGTGCGGGACTCCCCCGGCGCGAGGTCCACGTGCAGGTGGTGCGAGCCGATCGGGTACCAGCCGCTCGCGACCGAGTTTGTGGCCTTCCCGCGCAGCGGCACCTCGGGGTCGGCCAGGCCGCGGTACACCCCGCCGAGGAAGGTCTCACGGTCGGTGTCGAAGCCCGTGGCCCGGGTGTTGACCCCGTAGACGGCGTAGTGGTCGCGGCGCTCGCGGTACTCGGTGCGGTGGTAGATCGCGGTGCCGTGCGGGCCCTCGGGCTCGACCTCGACCTCCCCGATCGACAGGTTGCGCTGGTAGTTGGTCTGGTCGTCCTGGGCGTTCCACAGGCAGAACTCGACGTAGCTGAACAGGTCGAGGGACTTGTTCTCCTCGGAGGTGTTGGTGACGGTGACCTTCTGCACCTCGGCGTCCTCGCCCATCGGCACGAAGAACAGCGACTCGACGCGCACCCCGCGCCGCTCACCGGTGATCCGGGTGTAGCCCAGGCCGTGGCGGGTCTCGAAGTGGTCGAGCTCGGCCTTGACCGGGGTCCAGGACGGGGTCCACAGGTCCCCGCCGTCGTTGACGTAGAGGTAGCGGCCACCCTCGTCGGTGGGCACGTTGTTGTAGCGGTAGCGGGTCAGCCGGCGCATCTTCGCGTCGCGGTAGAACGAGTAGCCCCCGGCCTGGTGGGAGATCAGCGAGAAGAACTGCTCCGAGCCCAGGTAGTTGATCCACGGGTAGGGGGTGTGCGGCGTCGTGATGACGTACTCGCGGGTCTCGTCGTCGAAGTGCCCGTAACGCATGGTGCTGCCTCTCGTGGAACCCCGCGGGGCGGGAGCGCTCCCACGGCCGTTCCACCATACCCGAGCAAGCACCCGTGACCAAGCATCTTTCACCCCCGCCCCCACCTCATGCAGCGCCCGTCACGTCCCGATAAGGCATGGGATGACCACGACAGACGATGTGCGACGGACGGACCACCCCGAGGGCGCGCACGGGATCATCCCGACCCCGCGCGGCGAGATCGACCCGGCCACCCTGGGCGGCCCGCCGTCGGCCGCCCCCACCAAGCGACCGCGTCGGCAGTGGGGGGCCGAGAAGCCCCGACCGCCGCTGCCCGTGATCGACCGGCCCGCCCGGCCGTCCTCGACCTGGCTCGGCGGCCTGGCCCTGGTGCTCACGGTCACGGCCTGGGCCGTCTACATCGCGCAGACCGTCATCGGGCAGTTCATCGACAACGGCTTCAACGACAGCCGCTTCCTGGGCCAGACCATCGCGTACGTGCTGGTCATGAGTCTGCTGACGTTCTCGGCCTTCAACTACCTGCTCGCCCGCCAGGGGGCCCTGTACCGTTCGCGCGGGCACGTGCGCGTGCCCCGCGCCGAGATCGACGCCTTCATGGCCGAGACCCGGCCGAGCATGACGGTGCTGGTCCCCTCGTACTGCGAGGACCCCGCCGTCGTCCGCTCGACCCTGCTCTCGGCGGTGCTCCAGGAGTACCCGGGCCTGCGGGTCGTGCTGCTGCTGGACGACCCCCCGAACCCGGGGGACGCCGCCGCCGTCGAGAGCCTCGTGGGCTGCCGCGCCCTGCCGGGCGAGATCATGGCCACGTTGAGCGAGCCCCACACCCGGTTCGCGGCCTCGCTGCGCATCCACGAGGCCGCCGCGGCCGACGGGGGCGCCAGCTCGACCGACGACCTGCGCGCCCTGGCCAAGGACTTCGTCTGGGCCGCGCAGTGGCTGCGCGACCAGGCCACCGCCTACCCGCGCGCCTCCCACGCCGACGACTTCCTCGCCGACGAGGTGCTCGGCGGCCTCGCGCAGGACTTCGAGATCACCGCCAAGGCCCTGTTCGGCGCCCTCGACCACGGCGCCATGGTGCCGGCCGAGCGGCTCAGCCAGCTGTGCCGCCGTCTGGTGTGGACCTTCGAGGCCGAGGTCAGCTCCTTCGAGCGCAAGACCTACGCCCACCTGCCGCACGACGCCAACAAGGCGATGAACCTCAACGCCTACATCGGGCTGATGGGCCGCAGGGTCCGTCAGATCGAGACCCGCATGGGCCTGGTCCTGCGCGACACCACCGACGAGGACGGCTGGGAGATCCCGGACAGCGACTACCTGCTGACCCTCGACGCCGACAGCGTGCTGCTGCGCGAGTACTGCCTGCGCCTGGTGCACCACCTCGAGCTGCCGGGCAACGAGCGCATCGCCGTGACCCAGACCCCGTACGCGGCCTTCCGCGGCGCGACCACCCGCCTCGAGCGGATCGCCGGGGCCACCACCGACATCCAGCACATCCTCCACCAGGGGCTCACCTACTTCGGGGCGACCTTCTGGGTCGGCGCCAACGCCGTGATCCGCAAGGTCGCCCTGGACGACATCGTCGAGGTCTCCTACGTGGGCGGCCAGGAGGTCCGGCGCTACGTCCAGGACCGCACCGTCATCGAGGACACCGAGTCCAGCATCGACCTCATCGCCCACGGCTGGACCCTGTTCAACTACCCCGAGCGCCTGAGCTACAGCGCGACCCCGCCGGACTTCGGGTCCCTGGTGGTCCAGCGTGCCCGGTGGGCCAACGGCGGGCTGCTCATCGCCCCCAAGTTCTTCCGCTACGCCCGCCGCGAGCGCAAGGCCGGCCACCGCGTGCCCCGGGCCGCGATCGCCCTGCGCTTCAACTACATGGCCTCGATCTGCTGGGCGAGCATCGGCCTGGTGTTCCTGCTGGTGTTCCCCTTCGACGACCAGCTGCTCAGCCCGCTGATCGTCGCGGCCGCGGCGCCCTACTTCATCGCGATGAGCTCGGACTTCAAGCGCCTCGGTTACAAGCGGACCGACGTGTTCCGCGTCTACGCCTTCAACCTCGTGCTGCTGCCGGTCAACCTGGCCGGGACCCTCAAGTCCCTCCAGCAGGCCGCGGCCAAGTCCAAGATCGCCTTCGCCCGGACCCCCAAGGTCAGCAACCGCACCGCGGCCCCCGCGCTGTACGTGCTCGCGGCGTACCTCATCGCGCTGTTCTCCTTCTGGACCCTCGCGAACGACGTGATCGACCGGAACTGGACCAACGGCACCTTCGCCCTGGTCAACGGGGTCCTCACCACGTACGCGATCGTCGCGTTCATCGGGGTGCGCAACTCGATCGTCGACATCGTGCTCGGGATGGTGCACTGGGTGCGCGTCCCGGCCAAGGAGCGCACCCCGCGCCGCACGGCCGCGGACGTCGCGCAGGAGGGCCCGCCGCCCGTCGACTGGGAGGCGGTGCTGTACTTCGGCCCCGACCACGAGACCGCCCCCGACGCGCGACCCAAGGTCGCCATCACCTCGGCCCCGCTGCCCCGACGCGGGGACACCCGCGCCCGCCAGCGCACCTGAGGCCGCCCCTCCTCGTCCCCCTGACCTCCCCCTGACAGGACCGGCACCCCCGATGAGCACTCCCGCCCTCGCCCCCCAGCGCCCCCGCACCCGCGTCTCCTGGCTGCGCGTGCTCCTCGTCCTGGTCTGCACCGTCGCGGTGAGCTGGGGCGGGTACCGCACGGTCTCGACGGCGGTCACCCAGCTCGACGAGCCCGACCCCGCCGTCTTCGCGGCCTACGTGGACGTCACGGCCTGGCCGCCCTACCCCTTCGAGACGCCGAGCGGGCCCGAGGAGGCCAACGTCATCCTCTCCTTCGTGGTCGCCGACCCCGAGCAGGCCTGCGCGCCCAGCTGGGGCGGGTACTACTCCCTCGACGAGGCCGCCTCGGAGATCGAGCTCGACCGACGCGTCTCCCAGCTGCGGCTGACCGGCGGGCAGGCCCGGGTGTCCTTCGGCGGGCAGCTCGGTACCGAGCTGGGCACGGCCTGCACCGACACCGCGGACCTGGTCGAGGCCTACCAGGAGGTCATCGACCGCTACGAGCTGACCAGCATCGACCTCGACCTCGAGGGCCCGACCCTGCAGGACGTCGAGGGGGCCGAGCGCCGCGCCGCCGCCATCCAGCAGATCCAGGAGGAGGCCGCCGCGGCCGACGAGCCGCTCGCGGTGTGGCTCACCCTGCCGGTCGCGCCCACGGGCCTGACGGCCGAGGGCCTCGGGGCCGTGACCACCATGCTCGCCGCGGGGGTCGACGTCGCCGGGGTCAACGGCATGACGATGGACTTCAACGTGGTGACCAGCGAGTCCGCGCCGTTGTCCGACGTCGTGGTCGAGGCCTCCAAGGCCCTGCACGGCCAGGTGCGGACCGCCTTCGCCGACGCCGGGCAGAGCCTCAGCGAGAACGACGCATGGGCCAAGGTCGGCATCACGCCGATGATCGGCCAGAGCGACTTCGCCGACGAGGTCTTCACCGTCGAGGACGCCGAGGTGGTCAACCAGTTCGCGCAGGACGTCGCCGTCGGGCAGGTGGCCATGTGGTCCCTCAACCGCGACTCGACCTGCACGGCCCCGCTGCCCACCGTCCTCACGGTGGTGCAGACCTCGTGCAGCGGGATCGACCAGAGGGCCTCGCGCTTCGCCGAGGTGCTCTCGGCCGACCTCGCCTCGAGGCCCGCGGTGGCCGCACCCGAGAGCGAGCCGAGCGAGAGCCCCGCCGTCGTGCCGGCGCCGATCCCCGGCCAGGCCGGAGAGGTCGTCGACGACCCGGAGACCAGCCCGTTCCCCGTCTGGGACCCGCTGGGCACCTACCCGGGCGGCACCAAGATCGTGTGGCAGAAGCAGGTGTACCAGGCCAAGTACTGGACCTCGGGCGTCACGCCGGGGTCGGCCGGGGCCGGTGGGGACGCGCCGTGGACCCTCGTCGGGCCCGTGCTGCCGGGGGACACCCCCGCGCCGCTGCCCACCCTGCCCGAGGGCACCTACCCCGCCTGGGACCCCGAGGAGCCGTACACCGCCGGCACCCGCGTGCTGCTCGACGGCGTGCCCTACGAGGCCAAGTGGTGGTCCCAGGGCCAGGAGCCCGGCACCCCCGTCCAGGGCGGCTCGCCCTGGGTCCTCATCCTCCCCGGCGCCTGACCCCTCCCTCTCTCCCTCCCCACCTCTCTCGTGTCAGAACCACGGATACCCCTGGGTACCTGGGGTTCTGACACGAGGTGGGGGTGGGAACGGTCGTTGGTCCTGTCGGGGCGGGCGCCGGGTGGCTAGCCTTCGTGCAAGGGCCACTCCGACGAGGGAGATCCGTCATGGACCAGGCGACGACGCCGAGGATCCGCACCGTGGCCCTGGTCGGCCACAGCGGGGTCGGCAAGACCACGGTGGCCGAGGCGCTGCTGCACCGCGCGGGCGTGATCCCCCGGGCCGGGCGCGTCGAGGACGGCACCACGGTGTGCGACACCGATCCCGAGGAGATCCGCCGGGCGATGTCGCTGACCCCCGCGGTCGCTCCGCTCGAGTGGACGGCCACCGACGGCCAGACCTACGCGATCACCCTGATCGACACCCCGGGCTACGTGGACTTCGCGGGCGGGGTCGATGCGGCCCTCGCCGTCGCGGACCTCGCGGTGGTCGTGGTGAGCGCGGTCGACGGCGTGGAGGTGGGCACCGAGGCGGTGTGGCGCCGCTGCGCCGAGGCCGGGGTGCCGCGGCTGGTCTTCGTCACCAAGGAGGACAAGCCGCGGGCCGACTTCCACCGGGTCCTGGAGCAGCTGCAGGACGTCGTCGGGCCCGGCCTGGTCTGCCTCGAGCTGCCCCTGGGTGAGGAGGACGCCTTCCACGGGGTGGCCGACGTGCTCTCCGACCAGGGCTTCGCCTACGACGCCGACGGCACCCACCACCTCGAGCCCCTGCCCGAGGACGTCGCCGTCGAGGAGCGCGCCCTGCACGAGCAGGTCACCGAGGAGATCGTCTCGGGGGACGACGAGCAGCTCGAGCGGTACCTCACCGGGGAGGTGCCCAGTGCGGCGGACCTCGAGCGGACCCTCGCCCACGAGGTGCTCGACCAGGTGGCCTTCCCGGTGCTGGTCGGCTCGGGGACCACCGGGGTGGGGATCGACCGCCTCGCGGACCTCATCGGCGAGCTGGGCCCCGGGCCGCGCCCGGTCGAGGTCGAGATGGGTGCGACCTCCCTCGAGGTGGTCCCCGACCCTGACGGCGAACCCCTGGTGCACGTGTTCCGCACGGTCACCGACCCCTTCGTCGGGCAGGTGTCCCTGTTCCGCGTGCTGAGCGGCACCGTGCGTCAGGACGACCGGCTGGTCAACACCACCACGGGGCACGAGGAGCGCCTGCACGGCCTGTTCCGGCTGCGCGGCACCGAGCACCTGCCGGTCGAGACGGTGCCCGCCGGGGAGATCGCCGCCGTCGCCAAGCTCGCGGACTCCCCGAGCGAGTCCCTGCTGGCCGTCCGCGGGCGCCCTGTCCGGCTGCCCGCTCCCCCGCGCCGTCCGCCGTCGTACGCGCTCTCCCTGGTGCCGGTCACCCAGTCCGACGACGACAAGCTCGCCGGGGCCCTGCAGCGGCTCTGCGCCGAGGACCCGACCCTGGTCGTCGACCGGGTCGTGGACGTGCGACCGGTCCAGACGGTGCTGCGCGGGCTGGGTGACCTGCACCTCGCGGTCGCGGTCGAGCGGCTCGGGCGCAAGCTCGGGGTGCAGGTGACGACCGAGCCGGTGCGGGTGGCCTACCGCGAGACGATCGCGGGGGCGGCGCAGGCCGAGGGCAAGGTCAAGAAGCAGTCGGGCGGGCACGGGCAGTTCGCCGTCGTGCAGCTGCGGGTGCGACCCGCGGAGCCGGGCGCGGGCAGCACCTTCGTGGACTCGGTGGTGGGCGGGGCCGTACCGCGGCACTACCTGCAGGCCGTCGAGCGCGGGGTCATGGAGGCGCTGGCGGCGGGCGGACCGCACGGCTACCCCGTGGTCGACGTGGTCGTCGAGTGCTACGACGGCAAGCACCACGCGGTCGACTCCTCGGACATGGCCTTCCGGACCGCGGCCGGGAACGGGGTGCGCGAGGCCCTGGCCCGGGCCGGGACGGTGCTGCTGGAGCCGGTGCACGAGGTCGAGGTCCTCGTGCCGAACGAGCTGCAGGGCGAGGTGCTGGGTGACCTGTCGGGCCGTCGCGGACGGATCAGCGGCTCAGACCTGCTTCCCGACGGTCGCTGCTGCATCCAGGCGCTGGTCCCCGAGGCCGAGCTCGCCCGCTACGTGCTCGACCTGCGTTCCCTCACCGGCGGCCGCGGCACCTTCACCACGGCCCCCGCCCACTACGCCCCCGCCCCCACCCCGGCCCTGACCCCCTGAGACCGGGCCCAGCCCGCGACTCTCGTGTCAGAACCTCAGATACCTCTGGGTACTCCAGGTTCTGACACGAGCTCGGTCTGGTGTCGTGTCAGAACCTCAGATACCCCTGGGTACTCCAGGTTCTGACACGAGTTCAGGATGCCGTTCGGGCGGGCGCGTGGTGTGCTCTCGGGGCTACTCGTCCACCGAACCTCCGGAGTCCCCATGCACCGCCGTCTCGCCGTCCTGACCTGCGCCGCCGCCCTGGCGCTGACGGCCTGCAGCGCCGACGCCCCCGACGACGTCGAGATCGACGGCACGACGGTCACCAGCCCCGACGCCTCCACCGAGGGCGACGCCGTCGAGGGTGAGGAGGGCGCCACCGATGACGAGGGCCAGGACGCCGTGCCCGGGGCCGGACCGAGCCCCGCCCCTGGCGAGTGCGTCACCCTCGAGGTCCCCGAGGACGGCATCTACACCGTGGCCGACGCCGGCACCGCGACCATCGGCGTCGAGGGTGACCGCCTCATCGTGGGCGGGATCAGCCCGGCCGCCGGCTGGGAGCACGAGGTGACCGACGAGGACGGCGACGACGTCGAGGTCGAGTTCCGCCGCGAGGGGACCGAGCTGGACCTCGAGGTCGAGCTCGAGGACGACGAGGTCACCGCCGAGCTCTGCCGCGACGACGACTGACCCCATCCACCCAGCCTCGTGTCAGAAGCTGGGATACCCCTGGGTACCTGACCTTCTGACACGAGGGCACCGTCTGACACGAGGTCGGCGGGTCAGCCGGTGTAGACGGCGATGGGGCAGCCGTCGAGCTGGTGCACCGCGACCTCGACCTCGTAGACCGCGCGGAGCACCTCGGTGCAGATGATCTCCGCGGGGGTGCCCTGGTGGGCGACCACCCCGTCCCGCATGGCGACCACGTGGTCGGAGTAGCGGGCCGCGAAGTTGATGTCGTGCAGCACGACGACGATCGTCCGCCCGAGCTCGTCGGCCGCACGCCGCAGCAGCCGCATCATGGCTACCGCGTGCCGCAGGTCCAGGTTGTTGAGGGGCTCGTCGAGCAGCACGTAGTCGGTGTCCTGGCACAGCACCATCGCGACGAAGGCGCGCTGGCGTTGCCCGCCCGAGAGCTCGTCGAGGAACCGGTCGGCGAAGGGCTCGAGCTCGAGGAAGTTCAGGGACCGGGCCACGTGCTCGGCGTCCTCGGGGGTGGGCCGCCCCTTCGACCAGGGGAACCGCCCGAAGGTGACCAGGTCGCGCACGGTGAGGCGCGCGGTGAGGTGGTTGTCCTGCCGCAGGGTCGCCAGGCGCCGGGCCAGCACGTCCCCGGGGGTGCGGGTCACGTCGAGGCCGTCGACGGTCGCCGACCCGGCGTCCATCGGCAGCAGCCGACTCACCATCGACAGCAGGGTCGACTTGCCCGCGCCGTTGGGCCCGATGATCGACGTGATCCCGCCGCGGGGCAGGCGCAGGTCGACGTCGTCGACGACGCGGACCGTGCCGTAGGCCTTGGTGGCCCCCGTGACCTCGATCATCGTCGGCCCCCGCGCAGCAGCAGGACGATGAACATGAGCCCTCCGAGGAAGTCGATGATGACGCTGAGCGCGGTGTCCAGGGAGAAGACCCGCTCGAGCACGGTCTGACCGCCGACCAGGCACAGGGCGCCCAGCAGGACGGCCACGGGCACGACGGCGCGGTGCCGGTGGGTGCCGGCCAGCAGGTAGGCGAGGTTCGCGACGAGCAGCCCGAAGAAGGTCACCGGACCCACCAGCGCCGTCGAGACCGAGACCAGCACGGCCACGACGACGAGCACCCGGGTCACCACGCGCCGGTGGTCCACCCCGAGCATGGTCGCGGTGCCCTGCCCGAGGAGCAGGACGTCGAGCCGGTGCCGGTCCTGCCAGGCGAGCACCGAGACCCCCGCCACCATCAGGGTCGCGGCCCCCAGGAGGGTGGGGTCCACGGCGTTGAAGCTCGCGAAGAAGGAGTCCTGCAGGACGGCGAACTCGTTCGGGTCGATGAGCCGCTGCATGAAGCTCGACAGGCTGCGGAACAGCACCCCGAGGATGATCCCGACGAGCAGCAGCAGGTGCAGGCTGCGTCGCTCCCCGGTGAACAGCCAGCGGAACAGCAGCCCCGCGAACCCGACCATGAGCACGACCTCGATCACGAACCGCAGGTTCGGGTCCACCCCCGCCAGCCGCGCCGACCCCAGGGCGAACAGGAGCGTCGTCTGGAGCAGCACGTAGAGGGCGTCGAAGCCCATGATCGAGGGGGTGAGGATGCGGTTGTCGGTCACGGTCTGGAACAGCACCGTGGACACGGCGATCGCGTAGGCCACCAGGAGCAGCGCGAGCAGCCGCACGCCGCGGAAGGGCAGCACGAACCCCCACGCCCCGCGCGCCTCGACGGTCATGAACGCGACGGTCGCGAGCACGAGGGCGACCGCCAGCCCGACCGTGACCCACCGGTGCCGCGGCCAGGCCCGCCAGCCGCGC